>JAGNDY010000001.1 GCA_018003655.1 Candidatus Nanopelagicales bacterium | reverse complement strand
CGCCACCGCGACCACCTCGGCCGCCGAATGCGCCCGGCGCACCTCCGCCGCCGCCCGGGCGACCAGCGAAACCGCCACCAGGACGACCTCCCCCGGCATAACCGCCTCCGCCGCCAGGAGCACCACCTGGACGACCGCCGCCGGCATAGCCACCGCCGCCGGGCGCACCGCCCGGACGACCGCCGCCGGCAGGAGCACCCGTGGTGCGCCCGGCCGGAGCGCCAGGACGACCACCCGGCGCGTTGGGACGACCACCTGGGCCGCCCGCGCGACCAGTTGGTCGTTGGACGGGTCGAGGGGGCATCGTGCCGGGATTCGGTCGGGGAGCTCCGGCCACACCCGGACGTTGCATTCCGGATGAGGCACCGGAGCTGAACGGATTGTTGCCGGGGCGAGGCCCACTCGGACGCATGCCGGACGAACCGCCGGAACTGTAGGGGTTGTTGCCGGGTCGGGGAGCCCCAGGCTTAGGTGCTGGAGTCGGTGCAGGTGCTGGGCCTGACCCGGATGCGGGTGCGTCGGCTGGTGTCGTGGAAGCAGCCCGGGCCGCCGGAGCCGCAACGGTTCCGTGGTCTGCCGACCCGGCGTCTGCGGCCGCTGGCTGCGCGGTGGGAGCTGACCCGGAGTCAGGCGCTGGCTCGGCGTCCGTTGGCACTGCCTTCGGAGCAGACTCCGCCTTAGGCGCCGGCTGTGCCGTCTGAGCAGGCTCGGCGGCCGTTGGCTCTTCGGCAGGTGCTGGTCGCGCCGTTGAAGCGGGTGTAGGTCCTGTTGGCTTCGCGGCTGCCTTCTTGGCTGGCTTGGCTGGAGCAGCCTCGGCAGCGTCCGGGTACGCGTCGCGCAGTTTGCGCGCCACCGGCGGCTCAATTGTTGAGGAGGCAGATTTGACGAATTCGCCGAGTTCCTGCAGTTTCGCCACTGCGGTCTTGCTATCGATTCCGAGTTCGCGAGCGACCTCGTATACGCGGGTCTTGGCCACGTCTCTCCGTCCTGGCCCGGACGGATGACGCCGGGCCCTTAGTTGTGCAGGTAGAAGCTCATAGCTGGTGACTCATCGAGCGCTCATTCCACTGCTCCCGAGTGTTGGGCCGACGGGTTGACCTGTGAGACGTAGTGCTGCACCGGTTCGGTATCGAGCGGACTCCGTTGACGAAGAGCCCGAGCGAATGCCTTCCGCCGGATGGCTGACTCAAGGCAGTTCGGCGTGGAGTGCAGGTAAGCACCCCGGCCGGGCAGCAGAGCCCGCTCATCAACGACGACTTGGTCACCGATGGCAACAACACGCACCAGGTTGGTCTTATCCTCGCGTGCTCGGCATCCCACACAGGTGCGAATCGGTTCAGTCATTGGTCTGACCTGCTTCGGTTCCGGCCACTTGCTCGCTGATCCCAATTCCTCGCTGGTCCCAGTTGCTGGTTATCCCAGCTACTGGCCCAATGACTGGTCAATCCGCACGGATTGTGGTCTTGCCGATTTCGTTTCGAACGCGACCGTAGGCCAGTCTACCCCTGAGCGGTGTGTGGGCTCACTCACCGGTAGGTTCGGCGCGTTCACCCTCACTGGCGTCCAGCGGCGCATCGTCCACGTTTTCCGTTGGCGACTCGGCATCGGAATGAATATCAATCCGCCAACCGGTCAACCGTGCGGCGAGCCTCGCGTTCTGACCATCGCGACCAATCGCCAGTGACAGCTGATAGTCGGGTACGACCACTCTGGCAGAGCGGTTGGCCTCATCAACGACCGCCACGCTGGACACCCGCGCCGGCGACAGCGCGTTGGCGACAAAAACCGCCGGGTCCTCGTCCCAGTCGACGATGTCGATTTTTTCGCCCTGCAACTCGGTGGTCACGGCCCGCACGCGCTGCCCCATCGGCCCAATGCACGCGCCCTTGGGGTTGACCTGCGCAATCGTGGCTCGAACCGCGATCTTCGATCGGTGGCCCGCCTCACGAGCGACGGCCATGATCTGAACCGTCCCGTCAGCGATCTCCGGACATTCAAGACGAAACAGTCCGCGCACCAATTCCGGGTGGGTACGAGACAGGGTGACCTGCGGTGCCTTGGTGCCACGGCGAACGGCCACCACGTAGCACTTCAGCCGGGTCCCGTGTGCGTAGCTGTCCGTCGGAACCTGCTCGGTGCCAGGAATCTTGCCCTCGATCTTGCCGAGCTCAACCAGGACCGCGCCGGGATCACGGCCCTGTTGAACCTGGCCGGACACGATGTCGCCTTCCTTGCCGACGAACTCCTCGAAGGTGGCATCGTCGTTGGCCTCACGCAGGCGCTGCATCAGCACGTTCTTGGCCGTCGCTGCCGCGATACGCCCGAAGTTGGTTGGGGTGTCGTCGTACTCAGCGCCCAGGCTGCCGTCTTCGTTCACCTCGGTCGCCCACACGGTCGCGTGACCGGACTTTCGGTCAAGTTCGACCCGGGCGTGCGCACTGCAACCGGGTGTGTGGTGATAGGCCACCAGCAATGCCTGCTCGATGGTGGAGACCATCAACTCCCAGGAAATCCCACGCTCAATGACGAGCGCCTTGAGAGTGCTGACATCGATGTCCATGATCAGGAATCCTTCTTCTTGGCGAACTCAACTTGGACAACAGCGCGCGAGATCTGCGCGAACTCGAATGTTCGCAACTGACCGTCCACCACGACGGCGACGGTGGAGTCAGTGGCGCCCTGGACGCGACCCGTCTCGGTGGAACCATCGCTGAGCGACAGTTGCACCAGGCGGTCGGCTGCGCGTCGCCAGTGTCGAGCGTGGGTCAGCGGCCGGCCCACCCCCGGCGAGGTCACTTCCAGCACGTAGGGCAAATCCTCAGTAGCGCCAGAGTCATCGAGCGCCTCCGACACCACCTTTGATGCCTGCGCAATTGCGTCCAGATCGAGGCCACCGTCTTTGTCGAGCACCACGACTACCGCACTTCGACGACCGGCCCGCTTGACCGACACATCCTCCAGATCGAGCCCGAGTCGATCGGCAACCGGCGTCAAAGCCGCTCGCACTCGTGCCGCGTCAATCGCTGCCATCGATCCTCCCGACTCGTGCATTGCGGTTGCAACGGATGCTCCCTGTTCACTTCGTTCGAGGCCGGACTTGTTCAGTTCGGCCTCGCGGCAGCGGATTGGCAACTCGCGTTGACACCCTTTTCCCCTACTTGCGCGATCCTAGTCGGGTCACCGTCCTACCCTTGCCCCGTGACCACCCATCCAGCAGCGCTGAGCAGGCGTACCCTGCTCACAACCGCCGCGGTACTTCCAGTGGGCCTCGTCGCCGCATGCAGCTCAAGCGGGTCGAGCTCGAACCCCGATGACGCGGTCAAGGCCGCCGTTGCAGCAGCGGAGCAGCAGTTGATCGATCTGTACGACGCGGCGCTGAGCGCATTCCCTGACCTACGCCCGACTCTGCAACCGATCCGGTCACAGCACGCCGAACACCTCGCCGCCGTTGGTGGCACCCCAACCGAGTCTGGCGAGTCCGCCGCGCTCGGCGCAACGACGGCAACCGCCGCGCTTCGGGAGCTCGCTAGCCAGGAACGGCGTGCGTCAGGCCAACGGGTGTCCGCTTGCGTCGATGCCAACGCGTCCGAGTTGGCTTGGGTGCTGTCGCTGATCGGCGCCTCCGAGTCGCAACATGCCGCTGCTTTGGCTGGCGCGACCGCATGATCGCCACAAACTCGCCCGCGATCGATGCACTGAAAGCGACCCTGGACGGCGAATACGCGGCCATCTACGCGTACGGCTTGATCGGATCGCAACTCAGTGGCAGCGCCCAACTTCGAGCACGGCGAGCTCTGAACTCCCATCGCGCATTGCGCGATCAACTCAGGGCACAGATCACAGCAACGGGTGAACAGCCGCCAAACCCCGCCGCGGCGTACCAAACCCCACAAGCCGTTACCTCGTCGGCCACTGCCACCGCGCTCGCCGTCGTTATCGAGCAGCGACTGGTGCGGTCTTGGTCGGCGCTGGCGGCGGCAACCTCTGGCGACGATCGGAAGTCGGCCGCGCGCACAGCTTCGGAATCCGCCGTCCGGGCAATCTCGTGGGGATCGGTGTCTCAGGCCTTCCCCGGGTGATTCTGCCCGACTCGCCTAGCTCGATTCCCAGATCATCTCGGCCACACAGCGACGGATGATGACCGAGGCTGCCTCGTCAACCTCCACAACCGTTCGCTCGCCCGTTGAGCGATCCTTGATTTCGACCGTTCCCTCCTCGAGACCTCGGCCGACCACAACGATGGTGGGGATGCCGATGAGTTCGGAGTCGTTGAACTTGACCCCGGTGGACACCTTCTTCCGATCGTCATAGAGCACGCGCACCCCGGCCGCGGACAGTTCACCCGCCAACTTCTCCGAGAACTCGAAGACGCGGTCATCCTTGCCCGTTGCAACCAAATGAACGTCTGCCGGCGCAATCTCCTGCGGCCAGATCAGCCCTCTCTCGTCGTGGCTCTGCTCGGCGACCGCCGCCACCGCGCGGGAGACGCCGATGCCATACGAACCCATCGTCACAACAACCCGTTTGCCATTCTCGTCGAGGACTCTGAGGTCAAGCGCCTCCGCGTACTTGCGCCCGAGCTGGAAAATGTGGCCGATCTCAATGCCGCGAGCGATCTGAAGTTCGGAACCACACTGTGGACATGAGTCGCCGACACGGACTTCGGCGGCCTCGATCGTCCCGTCCGGGGTGAAATCACGACCCACCACCAAGCCGTACGCGTGCTGACCAGCCGTGTTGGCGCCACTGATCCACCGCGAGCCGGTCACGACGCGGGGATCGACGAGGTACCGAATCCCCGACGTTGATTGCGCACCGAGGATCTGTGGTCCGACGTAGCCGCGAACAAGCGCAGGGTGCTTGGCGAAGTCAGCCTCATCAAATGTCCGCGGCTCGCCCGGGGCAACCGCAGCCGCCAACCGCTTCATGTCCACCTCGCGATCGCCAGGCAGACCGATCACTAGTGGCTCGCTGTCCCGGTCGGCGTAGTCGATCATGACCACGACGTTCTTCAGCGCGTCTGCTGCGGTCCAGTCCCGGTCAACCCGTCGAAGCGAAGTGTCGGTGTTCGACACCGCGATGAGCTCATCAATGGTCCCCGCGTTCGGCGTCGCGGCAACGTGCGCCGCTGGCGCGTCATCGGCATCGATCTCCGGTGGAGTAGGCGTTTCGACGGCTTCAACGTTTGCCGCGTAGTCACAGCCCGGACACCTGACAAAGGTGTCTTCTCCGTTGGGGCACGGCGCGAGGAATTCCTCGCTGGCAGAACCGCCCATAGCCCCCGATTGCGCTGACACGATGACGAACTCCAGGCTGAGTCGATCGAAGGTTGAGATGTATGCCTCGCGGTGCTTCTGATAGCTGGCCACCAGTCCCTCGTCGCTGGAATCGAACGAATACGAATCCTTCATCAGGAACTCCCGCCCCCGCAGGATGCCCGCCCGCGGTCGTGCTTCGTCGCGGTACTTGTTCTGGATCTGATACAGCGACAGCGGCAAGTCCTTGTAGGAGGAGTACTCACTCTTTACCAGGAGGGTGAACATCTCCTCGTGGGTAGGTCCGAGCAGGTAATCGCCGCCCTTGCGGTCCTTGAGGCGGAACATGTTGTCGCCGAACTCCGTCCAGCGCCCCGTCGTCTCGTAGGCTTCGCGGGGAAGCAACGCCGGGAAGTGCACCTCCTGAAAGCCGGCCGCATCCATTTCCTCTCGGACGATGCGCTCCACATTGCGAAGAACCAGGTACCCAAGTGGGAGCCAGGTGAAGATGCCCGGCGCTACCCGACGGACGTATCCGGCCCGCACCAAGAGCCGGTGGCTCGGCACCTCAGCGTCGGCAGGGTCGTCTCGCAACGTACGTAGGAAGAGGGTCGACATCCGCAACAACACGCAGGGCTCCTTGGTCGGGTGGACGCAGCACGAGGCGGCGCTGGGCTGGCTGTAAGGGAAACTTCCGGCTTCAGAAGAGGACGGTCGCGAAGGTTCCAGTCTGTCGGAAGCCTACGCGGGCGTACGTGCGCAGCGCCGCCGTGTTGTGGGCGTTGGCGTAGAGGCTGATGCGCCTGGCGTGTTGGAGCATCGAGAGTCTCACGACGCCAGCCACGGCCGGAGCGGCGAGCCCTGTTTGGCGCAGTCTCGGGGTGACCCACACGCCTTGCAGCTGGGAACTGGCTGTCGACACGGCGCCGACCTCCGCCTTGAAGATCACTTCACCGCGTTCGATCCGGGTGAACACCCGTCCCGCTCGGATGGATTCGAGCAGCCGGGCGCGGTATCCCGCTTCCCGCCCGCCGGATACCGGCGAGACTCCGACCTCTTCGGTGAACATCGCTATTGATGCCGGCATTAGCGGCTCGAGATCGGCCTCATCGGCGACTTTGACCCGGAAATCGACAGAGTGCTCAGGTGTGTGTTCCAAAGCCATCAGCGGCTGGTCACCTCGGATCTCGCGGCAGGGACCCCAGCTTGCGGCCAGCAACTCCCACAGCGGTAGGACCTCGTGATGGTGACCGACGATTGCCGAACTGCGTCGACCGCCTCGCGTCAGCCGTTGGGCAAAAGCCCACCGGCTCGCTTCGGTGGTCTCGATCGGGATGGTGTTGGCACCGAGGTAGATCGCCGATTCGAGTCCGGCGCCAGTGAACCAGCCCCAACTCTGGCCACCGCTTGCCGCTGGTATCAGCGCGCCGGCCTCGATGCGTTCGGAAACAACGACGTAGGCGTCTGGATCTCGGCGAAGCAGCGCACGCAGAGCCGGCAGGTCCTCGGACTGCAGAACCCGCAGGGTCCCGCCGGTTCCGTCAGCTGACCGTGACTGAGGGACCGACAGCGTCATCGTGGGTCTCCACCTGGATTGTCTCCGCGAGCCGCATTGCCTCTTCGATCAGGGTCTCGACGATCAATGCCTCAGGCACTGTTTTGATGACTTCACCCTTGACGAAGATCTGCCCCTTGCCGTTGCCCGACGCGACACCGAGGTCAGCATCCCGGGCCTCGCCAGGTCCGTTGACAACACAGCCCATCACCGCCACCCGCAACGGCACCTCCATGCCCTCCAGACCAGCAGTGACCTGCTCGGCGAGGGTGTACACGTCGACCTGGGCACGCCCGCACGACGGACAACTGACGATCTCCAGGCCGCGTTGGCGCAGATTCAACGATTCCAAGATGCCAATGCCCACCTTGACCTCTTCCTCCGGCGGCGCCGACAGCGAGACTCGGATCGTGTCCCCGATGCCCTGGCTCAGTAGCGCCCCGAATGCGACGGCGGACTTGATCGTCCCCTGGAACTGCGGTCCGGCCTCGGTGACGCCGAGGTGGAGTGGGTAGTCGCACTGACTGGCCAGTAGTTGGTATGCCTTGACCATCACCACCGGGTCGTGGTGCTTGACCGAGATCTTGATGTCGTGGAAGTCGTGCTCTTCGAACAGACTTGCTTCCCACAGGGCCGACTCAGCGAGGGCTTCCGGCGTCGCTTTGCCGTACTTGGCGAGCAGTCGCTTGTCCAGCGACCCCGCGTTCACTCCGATCCGGATAGGAGTACCGGAGTCCTTCGCGGCCTTGGCAATCTCGCCGACGCGGCCGTCGAACTCGCGGATGTTGCCGGGGTTGACCCGAACGGCAGCGCACCCGGCATCGATGGCGGCGAAGACGTACTTGGGTTGGAAGTGAATGTCGGCGATCACTGGGATCCCGGACTTCTTGGCGATCTGACTGAGTGCCTCGGCGTCATCTTGACTCGGCACCGCAACCCGAACGATTTGGCAGCCGGTCGCGGTCAACTGCGCGATCTGCTGCAGCGTGGCATCGACATCCGCAGTGACCGTCGTGGTCATCGATTGCACGCTGATGGGTGCGCCGCCGCCGATGAGCACCGGATGGGTGGGGTGGCGCAACAGCAACTGCCGGGTGGTGCGCCGCTCATGCAGAACCGGCGGGGGTGCTTCCGGCATGCCCAAGGCAATACTCATGACTTCAGTATCCCCTCGTTGTTGGGACTTGGAACATCGCGCACCTCAACTGCCGATTCGGACGGGATTGACGACGTCTGCGTAAAGCAGCAGAGCACTCATGCCTATCAGGATGAAGGCCATGGCATAGGCGACGGGCAAGGCGCGAGCTACATCCACCGGTCCCGGATCGGGCCGATGCCGCAGTTTGGCGATGCGTCGACGGATTCCCTCCCACATCGCGCCAGCGACGTGTCCGCCATCGAGCGGGAGCAGCGGAATCAAGTTGAAAAGGAACAAGAACAGGTTCAGCGATGCGACCAGGCCGAGGAACTGGGCCACCTTCCACGACTCGGGCAGGTCGGCGGCCGCGACCTCGCCGCTGATTCGGGTGACTCCGACTACGCCGATGGGACCGTTCGGATCGCGCTGGTCGGAACCGAAAGCCGCCTTGGCGACACCGACGATCTTCGACGGGATCGAGATGAGAGCCTGCCCAGTGCGAACGCTCAGATCCCACATCTGCCCAGGAACCGCAGTGATGGGTTGTGGTTGCAGGATTCGTTCCGGTGACATGCCAAGGAACCCAACCGGCTTGGTCTGGTTCGTTACCTGCCCGTCAACGATGACCGGTCGATCCACGACGAGAATCGGAGCGGTCAGGGTCTGGCTGACACCATCTCGGGTCACGCCGATAGTCGCTGCTCCGGCCGCACTGTTGCGGATCAGCCCGGTGAACTCCTCCCAGGAAGTCACGGGTTGGCCGTCGAAGGTGGTAACGACATCGCCCACCTGCATCCCGGCGGCCGCAGCCGGACTCGGCTGGGCTCCTGCGACACAATCACCGTTGATGTTGCTGGCGGTCGGCACGCAGGGCGATACCTCTTTGACCGTCAGGTTGGTGCTCGGAGTGCCGAAACCAACCAGCACGATGGCGAACAGCACAGTGGCCAGGATCAGGTTCATAACCGGACCGCCGAGCATGACCACGAGTTTTTGGCGGACTGGCAGGTTGTAGAAGGTGTGCTTCTCGTCCTCCGGGGTGAGGACCTCTTGCGCCGCCTCTTTGCGCGCGTCTTCGACCAACATGGCGATCCGGCCGGTGTTCGATGCCCGGACGGTGCCGTCTTCGCCAGGGGGAAACATTCCGATCATGCGGACATAGCCACCGAAGGGAATTCCCTTCACCCCGTACTCGGTCTCGCCCTTCTTCTTTGACCACAGTGTCGGCCCAAAGCCGATCATGAATTGGGTGACTTTGACGCCGAACTTCTTTGCGGGCAGGAAGTGACCGAGTTCGTGCCACGCAATGGAAAACAGGATGGCGAAGACGAACGCGATGATGCCGACGATGGTGAGCACCTACGAACTCCTTCCCATGAGTCGACGGGCAGCCGGTCGCGCCCATTGCTCGGCGGCAAGCACAGCATCCACTGTCATTGACGCATCCGGAACGTATTCGGATCCCGACGCCCCATCGCCACCGCTTACGTGGATGTCGACGAGCGCTTGAACCGTCTCCATGATGCCAGTGAAACCAAGATTGCCGGTCAGGAATTCCGCTACGCACTCCTCATTCGCTGCGTTGAAGACTGCTGGAGCGGTTCCGGCAAGTTCCCCAACCTCTCGAGCCACCCTGACAGCGGGGAATGCCTGCTCATTCAACGGCAGGAACTCCCACGTCGCCGCAGTGCTCCAGTCACAGGCAGGAGCGGCGTCGACAACTCGATCCGGCCAGCCCATGGCCAGGGCAATCGGCAAGCGCATATCCGGCGGGCTCGCTTGGGCGATTGTCGAACCGTCGGCAAACTCGACCATCGAGTGCACGACCGACTGCGGGTGAACCACCGCCTCGATTCGATCGTAGGGAACGTCAAACAGGAGGTGCGCCTCGATGATCTCCAGACCCTTGTTGACCAGGGTGGCGGAGTTGATCGTCACGACAGGTCCCATATTCCAGGTCGGATGCGCCAATGCCTGCTCCGGCGTGACATTCACCAGACTCTCCGCGCTCCAGCCGCGGAACGGTCCTCCCGAAGCAGTCAGGATCAGCTTGCGTACTTCGCCGGAATTGCCACTGCGCAGACACTGGGCCAGGGCAGAGTGCTCGGAATCAACAGGCACAATCTGACCCGGTCTGGCCAACCCGGTCACCAATCGACCACCGACCACCAGGGACTCCTTGTTCGCCAGAGCCAGAGTGGTACCTGCGGTCAGTGCAGCGATGGTGGGGGCAAGCCCGACGGAGCCAGTCATGCCATTGAGCACAAGGTCAACATCAAGGCCGGCGATCTGGGTGGCGGCCAGCGGGCCTGCGAGCACCTGCGGGATCACGAACTCCCCTGGTTGCAGTCCCCGTTTGCGGGCGAGCTGATCGATGGCGAGCATGAGCGCCACGGCCCCATCGGGATCGGCCACGCCGACGTATTGCGCGCCGGTATCCAGGGACTGACCGGCAAGTTGGTCGAGGTTCGCACCACCGGCGGCCAAACCCACGATTCGGAATCGCTCGGGGTTTCTGGCAACGATGTCCAGTGCCTGCGTTCCGATTGAGCCGGTGCTGCCGAGCAGCACGATGTCGCGGGTCACGTGCCTATTGTGACCGATGAAGCCCGGCTGCACTGCCGCGGTCGCTCACGCGGTACTGGTCGCCGCGAGCTGGCCGCAAGCACCGTCGATCTCCCGACCGCGCGTGTCGCGAACGGTGACCGCAATCTTGCGTGAGCTCAGGATGCGAACAAACTCGTCCTGATCCTCCGGACGTGATGCCGTCCATTTCGATCCGGGGGTCGGATTCAACGGAATCAGATTGACGTGGACCAGACGTCCGGCCAGCAGATTGGCCAGCATGCGCGCACGCTCGGGTTGGTCGTTGATGTCTTTGATGAGTGCGTACTCGATCGAAACGCGCCGACCGGTCGCATCGGCGTATCCCCAGGCCGCGTCCAGCACCTCGGCAACCGGCCACCGGTTGTTGATCGGCACGAGCTCGTCACGCAGTTCGTCGTCGGGAGCGTGCAGGGAGACTGCCAGCGTGTAGGGCGAACCCTCCTGCGCGAGCTGCCGGATCTGCGGTACCAGCCCGACCGTCGAGACGGTGATTCCGCGAGCCGACATGCCCAACCCCGTCGGCGCTGGCGCTGTCAGGATTCGCAGCGCCCGAGTCACGCGGTTGTAGTTGGCCATCGGCTCCCCCATGCCCATGAGCACCACGTTGGATACGCGACCGGGGCCACCGGCGATCTGACCGCGTGCCAGCGACCGGGCACCTGCCAACACCTGCTCGACAATCTCCGCCGTTGACAAGTTGCGGGTCAGTCCCGCTTGACCGGTTGCGCAGAACGGGCAGTTCATCCCGCAACCTGCCTGGCTCGACACGCACATGGTCACGCGGTTGGGGTATCGCATCAGGACACTCTCGACCAGTGCGCCGTCATGCAACTTCCAGACCGACTTCACGGTCGTACCGTCGTCACAGGTCAGTTGGCGGATCGGCTCAAGCAGGTCGGGCAGGATGCTCTCGGCGAGTTGAGAACGGACATCGGCGGATAGGTCGGTCCACTCTTGCGGGTCGTCTGACAACCGGCCGTACCAATGTCTCGCCAGTTGGTCGGCACGGAAGCCCGGCAGACCGAGATCGGCGGCGACCTGCTTGCGGTCAGCAATCTCCAGGTCCGACAGGTGCCGCGGCGGTTTCACCCCCCGCGCCGTCGCCTTGCGTTCAACGAATCCAGTTCGACCCAGCGGCAGGTCTTGTTTGCTCATCAGTTTGACCTTCCGTCCGGACGCCGACTCAGCCGAGGAAGAGTCGGAACATCGCCCACGATACGAAGGCGTTGGGGACCAGCGAATCGAGCCGGTCCATGAGTCCGCCATGGCCAGGCAGTAGCTGACTCATGTCCTTGACACCGAGATCGCGTTTGATCGCACTTTCAGCAAAGTCGCCGGCAGTGGCCGTAATCGTCATAACGATGCCGGTGATGGCTCCTGCCCACCAGGAAGAATCGAGTAGCCAGATGAAGAGCCACGACCCCACGATGACCTGGGTGACTACCGACCCGGCGAAGCCCTCCCACGACTTCTTGGGGCTTATCTGCGGGGCAATCGCGTGCTTGCCCATGGTGACGCCGGCTGCGTAGCCGCCAATGTCACTGGCAATTGTCAGGCAGATGAACACGATGACCCGTTGTGGGCCGTTCGGGTACTGCAAGGTCAGCATCAGGAAGCCGGCCATGAACGGCAAGTAGGCGGCAACGAAGATCGATGCGGTCACATCCTTGACGTAACCCTCCGTGCCCCGGCGGATGCGCCAAATCAACACGAAGATGGTGATCGCACCGAACGTCACCAATTGGGCCTCAATGCCCCATTGGTACACAGCGAACGTGGCGGCGACCACGCCAAGGTAGAGCGGCGTGCGCGCGACTCTGGCTCCCACGTGCGCGAAGGCGCCGGTCAACTCGTACACACCGATGCAGATGGCCGCACACACCAACGCCACGAACAGCCAACGAGCGGTGTAGAGGGTTAGTAACGCCACTCCCGCGAGCAGAACCCCGACCAGGATGGCGACGGGCAGATTGCGTCCGGCATTCGGGTGCTCGTCTGCCGACGGGTCGGCTGGGGTGGCAGCACCGGAGGAGTTGGACACATCAGACCTCGAGAAGTTCGGCTTCCTTATGTTTGAGGATGTCGTCGACGTGCGCGACGTGCTGGCCGGTGACATCATCGAGCTGCTTTTCAGCGCGACGAACGTCATCCTCCCCTGCGTCGCCATCCTTCATCAACTTATCGAGTGCCTCTTTGGCGTGACGGCGCACAGCGCGGATCGAGATTTTGGCGTCCTCAGCCTTGGTGCGAGCAACTTTGACATACTCACGCCGGCGTTCCTCGGTCAACTGCGGCAGCACTACCCGGATGAGTTTGCCGTCGTTGGTTGGATTGACGCCGAGGTCGGAGTCGCGAATCGAGCGCTCAATCTCGGGCATTGCGCCGACGTCGTACGGCATCACCAGAATCATCCGCGCCTCGGGCGTCTGGAAAGACGCCAACTGATTGAGTGGGGTTTGCGTGCCGTAGTAGTCGACGGTGATCTTTGCGAACATCGACGGATTCGCGCGACCGGTCCGCAACGTGGCGAAGTCGTCGCGAGCAACGCTGATGGCCTTGTCCATCTTCTCTTCGGCTTCCAGAAGAATGTCGTCGATCATTGCAACTCCGTTGCTTGTCGTCAGATTGAGGTTGAGGGTTCAGCACCGGAAGCAGCTGCGAGTCGGCCGCTGAGCCGTGGCTATGGCACCGCGGTAATGAGCGTCCCGATCCTTTCACCATCAACAGCGCGGGCGATGTTGCCTTCCACCATCAGGTTGAAAACGATGATAGGCATCCGGTTGTCGCGACACAGGCTAATCGCGGTTGCGTCGGCAACTTTGAGGTCTCGAGCCAGCACCTCGTCATAGGTCAGACGGTCGAAGCGCTTGGCATCTGGATTGGTACGCGGGTCGTCGTCATAGACGCCGTCCACTCCCTTGGCCATGAGCACCACCAGCCCACCCGTTTCCAGCGCGCGCTGGGCCGCACACGTGTCGGTGGAGAAGAACGGCGCACCAAGGCCAGCCCCGAAGATCACGACCCGGCCCTTCTCCATGTGGCGGATCGCTCGGCGAGGAGTGTAGGGCTCGGCGACTTGACCCATCGCGATTGCTGTCTGAACGCGGGTCTCGATTCCCTGACGCTCAAGAAAGTCCTGCAGGGCCAGGCAATTCATGACCGTACCGAGCATGCCCATGTAGTCGGCTCGAGAACGGTCCATACCGCTGGCCGAAAGCTCGGCGCCACGGAAGTAGTTGCCCCCACCGATGACGATCCCGACTTCTCGGCCGGTCCGAACCACGTCGGCGATCTGCCGAGCGATGGCGGACACGACGTCAGGATCGACGCCGAGGCCGCCACCACCGGCAAAAGCCTCACCGGACAGTTTGAGCAGTACGCGGTCCCAGCCGTGTTCGGGAATGTCCGGCCATCGCTCGACCGTGCCTTCCAGCGTCGGTTGAACCGCGGAGACCACTAGTCCTGCCCGACCTTGAATCGTGCGAATCGGGTGACGTGCGCTCCGTTCTCTGCCAGGAGCGCTGCGATCGTCTTCTTGTTGTCGCGAACGTACGACTGTTCCAACAGGCAGGCGTCCTTGAAGAACCCGTTTGTCCGGCCATCGACGATCTTGCTGATGGCCTGCTCGGGCTTGCCTTCCTCCCGAGCAGTTTCCTCAGCGATCCGCCGCTCGTTGTCCACAACGTCCTGCGGAACATCCTCGCGTGCCAGGTACTTGGGGGCCATCGCTGCGATGTGCTGGGCGATGCCTTTGGCCAGTTCCTCGTTTGGCGTATCGAGTTCAACCAGCGAGCCGACGCTTGGTGGCAACGCGGGATCATGCTTGTGCAGGTAGACGTAGATGCTGCCGTCCTCAAACCTGACAAAACGACGAACCTCGATCTTCTCCCCGAGGGTCACGTTTGCCTCGTCGAGCAACTGCTGGATGGTCTTGTCCGCCTCGAGCTCCGCTGCCATCAACTCGGCAACATCACCGGGGCGCTTGCTGGCGACGAAGCTTGAGACGTCGGCGGCGAGGCCCTGGAATCCCTCGGTCTTGGCGACGAAGTCGGTCTCGCAGTTGAGCTCAAGCAGCACACCGTGGTCGTTGCCTTCCATGTGAGCCACGACGAGCCCGTTCGAGGCAGTCCGCGAATCACGCTTGCCGACATCCTTGGCACCCTTGATACGGAGCAGCTCTACGGCCTTGTCGAAGTCACCTTCGGCTTCTTCCAAAGCCCGCTTGCAGTCCATCATCCCGGCGCCGGTCATTTCGCGAAGGCGCTTAACCTCCGCCGCGCTCACTGCAGCCATGTCAGGCGTCCTCCGTCTTCTCCGCAACCTTGGCCGCGTCGGCGTCGGCGTCGGCGTCGGCGTCGGCGGAGTCAACCTCAACCTCAGCCTCGGCCGCGACCTCGACAACCTCATCGGTGACCGCGGCCGCATCAGCCGCAGCGGCGTCGGCGGAGTCAACCTCAGCCTCGGCCGCGACCTCGACAACCTCATCGGTGACTGCGGGTGCTTCAGCCGCAACGGCGTTGGATTTCGGCGCCTCACCGGAGACCAAAACTTCGCGTTCCCACTCGGGCATCGGCTCGTCGACCGCCTCGCCATCGGTTGCAGCAGCGTTGGCTCCAGCACGCGCCATGAGGCCCTCAGCTACTGCATCGGCAACCACTCGGGTTAGCAGGCCTACTGCGCGGATCGCGTCATCGTTACCCGGAATCGGGTAATCGACTAGGTCGGGATCACAGTTGGTGTCGAGGATCGCGATGACGGGAATGTGCAGCTTGCGCGCCTCGCCGACGGCAAGGGCTTCCTTGTTCGTGTCGACGATCCACACCGCACTTGGCACGCGAGCCATGTCGCGGATGCCGCCGAGGGTCTTGGCCAACTTGTCTTTCTCGCGGCGCATCATCAGCAGCTCTTTCTTGGTCTTGTCGCTGCTGGCGACGTCATCGAGATCCATCTCCTCAAGGTCCTTGAGGCGTTGCAGCCGCTTGTGAACGGTCTGGAAATTGGTGAGCATTCCACCGAGCCACCGCTGATTCACGTAGGGCATACCCACGCGAGTCGCTTGCTGCTCGATTGCTTCCTGAGCCTGCTTCTTGGTGCCAACGAATAGCACCGTGCCACCGTGCGCGACGGTCTCCCGAACGAATTCGTAGGAGCGGTCAAGGAAGGTCAGCGACTGGTTGAGATCCACAATGTAGATCCCGTTGCGCTCGGTCATGATGAAGCGCTTCATTTTCGGATTCCAGCGACGGGTTTGGTGTCCGAAGTGGACACCGCTCTCCATGAGCTGGCGCATCGTGACGACGGCCATAGGTATTCCTCCACGCTCGCCGCAGTCTGCACTGCGACGAAGCTGATCGGTTTGTTGCGATCACCGGTTGGTGAGCGCTCCTCCCCCGCCGTTGTGACCACCGGTTGGAGTGGTGCTCCAGCCGGACCGCGGACACGGTCGCAGCGCTTCGAATGTTCAGCCTTGGCTGACATGAAGGGCTGTGTGCAGGGTGTGATGTCACGGCAGCGAACCGCCGTGCGGGTTCAGTCTAGCCACCTGACGCCGCCACGGTGGCCAGACCCTTCCACAACCGGCCGCGCAGCTCGCGATATCCACCGACCTGCGTTCGAGCCGATCACCGCGGCCTGCAGTGGATCCATGCTCAATCATGCCCATTTCAGCCATCCGCGTACCCGCCCGACGACTGACTTGGCGCGCAGCGGTCCTTTCGACGGCGGTGGCTGTCGCAATCATGATTCTGGGTGGGGTTTGGGTCGGACTTCCAGCGGCCGCGAGCCCCCTGAGGTTCAGCCCATGGCTATCGCCACTTCCCGGAACGCTGCAGGTGATTGCTGCGTTTGATCCACCCGCGCAGAATTGGCTCGCCGGACACCGCGGGGTCGACCTCGCCGCGACGCCGGGGACGCCCGTGCAGGCTGCGGGCGGTGGCATAGTGACCTTCGCCGCAACCATCGCTGGCCGCGGCGTCGTCACTGTGACCCATTCGTCGGGCCGTACCACGTACGAGCCGGTCACGGCGTCGGTCGACATCGGCCAGGCGGTCGACGCTGGCGAGGTGATCGGGATCGTCACCGGCGGTGGCCACTGCAGTGAACGATGCCTCCATTGGGGCTACATCAAAGCCGAGACGTATCTGGATCCACTCTCGCTGCTCGATCTGGTGCCGCCGGTGCTCAAACCACTCGGTGTCCAGCCACGCTCGCTCGCGGGCGGGTCGAAGCAGCGGTCAGCCCGTGTTCAGGCGACGCGCTCAGTTCCGCAAGCGGGTGCGGCAAGGACCGCTGGTGGGTCCGAGTCGCCACCAGCAGTCGACGCGCCGCCAGTGCGGCGAACGGCCGCCGTGCCAGCAGCCGCAGTTGCCATCGCGGGCGTACTAGGCGCCGGCGTTGCAGTCGACCACCGACGACGAAGGTCGAAAGCGAGATAGCTAGTGTGACTTCCGGTCCTATCTGAGCAACGACCCCTGCGTTGCAACGTGCGTCTTCGGCGACATCTGAGCTCCGTCTTCGGTTCTATCTGAACACCTGGGCGAGCATCTTCGGTTCTATCTGAACACCTGCAGAGTTGGTTCAGATAGAGCTGAATCCCGTGGGGCTGTTCGGATAGACCGAAGACTGCTGTCAATGCCGGTCCTACCTGAGGAGTCGACCGTGCTTAGAGCGGACGACTTCCGATCACGTCCGAGCAGCAGGTTCGGTTCGATCTGATCGTTCGGGCCACCACCTGCGGAGGGACCCAAAGGTCACGTGGGCCACCTGTCCGAGCCAGTTGCTAGCGTCGAACCGTGCCTGATCCGAGCAACCCAACCGATGGCCTTGTCGTGGCTACCTTCGCGACGGCGAACGACCTTGAGGCGTGGTTGGAGCATCACCACGCGACGAGCCCCGGTGTATGGGTACGGCTCAGTCGAACCAGGTCCGTCCGCGAGTCGGTCACTTTCCACGATCTCCTGGTACTCGGACTGTGCTTTGGATGGAGTGAGAGCACGCGCCGCGCCTACGACGACGATTCCTACCTGCAGAAGTTCACCCCTCGTCGGAAGGTGGGCACTGCGTCCGAGCGGAACCGGCGACTCGTTGAGGGGCTCCTGGATGAGGGTCGCGTCCGCCCGGCGGGCTTGGCTGCCCTCGGCGTAATTCCCCGAAGCAAAGGCAAGTGACGCCTGCGACGTTCGCTCCTATCTGTGTAACCACTTCTGAGTAGGACCGGGGCATTTCCGGGGACGACGGTTCACCGAATCGGAGAGCCGAACCCGCACAAGGGGCACCTTCGGGCCTGAAACCCTCAGGGTTCAGATAGAACCGGAGACTCGTCGCTGCTCAGATAGAACCGAAGATTGCTCAGATTGGACCGAAGGTCACAGCTAGGACGTGAGGTCAGCCATCTTGGCGCGCAACTGCAGGACCGCTTTGGTGTGCAATTGGCACGCTCGGCTCTCTGTCACCCCGAGAACCTGACCGATCTCATTTAGGGTCAAGCCCTCGTAGTAGTACAGCGTGATGACGATCTTCTCGCGCTCCGGTAGCGCACCGACCGAGTCGGCCAGGATGTAGCGGGTCTCTTCCACTTCGAAGACCGATTCCGGATCTTCGGCTTTCGCGTCGACCAGGGACTCGCCGAGGGTCACCTTGTCGCCACGTTCGCCACCGATGTGGAGTAGTTCATCCAACGCCACCACGTTGACGAACGAAACCTGCGAGAAGATCCGCCGCAGCGCTTCTTTGGTCACACCCAGTTCGTCGGCGACTTCGGAGTCGCTCGGGGTCCGCTGCAGCTTTGCCTCAAGCTCGGCGTACGCGCGCTCAACGTCGCGCGCCTTGGTGCGAACGGAGCGCGGGATCCAATCGATGCTGCGCAACTCGTCGATGATTGCGCCACGAATCCGGTTGATCGCGTAGGTCTCGAACTTGATCTCGCGCTCAAGGTCGAACTTGTCGATCGCATCGATCAGACCGAAGATCCCGTAGGACACCAGATCGGACTGATCGATGTTGCTCGGTAGCCCGACGCCGACTCGGCCAGCCACGTACTTGACCAGTGGGGAGTAATGCAGGATCAGCTGTTCGCGCAGATCGATGGAACCCGCGGACTTGTAGTCGCGCCACAGCTGGGCAAGCATTCTCTCCGCTTCGCGCCCTGACTCCTCGGCTTCGGCTGCCGCGAGGTCCGCGTGCGTGGAGACCGTTTCGGAACTCACCTTGCCAACCCTGCTCATTGGGAACCCACTGGCGGTGTCGGCGGGCGCCGCAGTCTGGGCAGACCCATCCCGAGAGCCGACGGCCACGGTGGCCTTCGCCGACTCACGCGCGCGGATGTGCCTGCTCATATACCGACCTCAAGCGCTCAACGGAAACGTGTGTGTATAGCTGAGTTGTCGCCAGAGTAGCGTGACCGAGCAACTCTTGGACGGTTCGCAAATCAGCTCCCCCTTCAAGCACGTGCGTCGCTGCTGAATGGCGCAAGCCGTGGGGCGCAAGGTGGGGCGCACCAGTAAGTCGTTTCGCAGCAGCAGAAACAACACCGCGGACGACCCGAGGGTCGATGCGTCCTCCGCGGGAGCCGAGAAACAGGGCGTCTTCACTGTCCGTAGTCACCCGATCTGGTCTACCGTCCCGAAGCCATTCGTTCAGGGCCCGGCTCGCCGGGATACCAAACGGTACGACTCGCTGCTTATCGCCTTTGCCGACGACTCTGACCGTTCGCCGCTCGTGATCCAGTTCTGGCAGGTCAATCGCGCACAACTCACCCACACGCATGCCGGTCGCGTAGATCAGTTCAAGGATCGCGGCATCTCGCAGTGCCTCTGGACGCCGGGCGGGGTCGGACACATCGATGTCGGCAGCTGCTGTTTGCATCATTTGGCGGGCCTGTTCTTCCTTGAGAACCGTTGGCAACCCCCGCTCCAGCCGGGGCGATGCCAGCCGCGCGCCGACGTCTTGAGCGATAACTCCGTTACGCCACGCCCACCCAGTGAAAGCGCGGGCCGTGGCAGCCCGTCGAGCCATGGTTGTGCGGGAGAGTCCTCTACGGTCCAGCGCCGCTAGCCACCCCCGCAGGCGCAGCAGGGTCAGACCCGCTGGGTTGGTCAGTCCTTGCGCAGTCGCGTGGGCGGCGAGGTCCGCGAGATCGCCACGGTACGCACGCACCGTGTTGTCGCTCTTGCCACTGTCGAGCCTGAGGTGTTCGCAGAATTCCTCAATCACGGCCATCCACTCTGGACTGACCGCTGGGGGCTCTGTCTCTTCTGCCGACACACCCATACGGTGGTGCCCGCGTTCGGCTGAGTCAACCGGAGCCGAGCGGTCCTGGACCCCAATTCGCTGCGCGCCAACCGTCTCGGTCCCGCCAAGCGCCGCCCGACTGCTCAAGTAGGCAGAGCGCCGCCAGCGTCCTCGGTGCGGAAAGCCCCACCAGTTGCCCGAGCGCGTCGACTCCCGCTGGTCGGTCAGCCTCCAGCACACCGAGCACGTCACGACAGTCTGACTGCGCCCCCGCAGTGGGTCCGTTGATGTCCAGCGCGGTCTGCACCGGTGCGAGCAGCTCCACGACTTCGGCCGGGGAACTGACTAGTACTGCTTGCTGTTCGCGGATAAGTGAATGACAGCCGACGGACATCGCCGACGTGATCGGCCCCGGAACCGCCGCGACGATGCGTCCGAGAGCCGATGCCTGCGCAGCGGTCGATCTGGCACCGGACTTCATGGCGGCTTCGACAACTACCACCGCCCTGGTCAGCGCGGCGATTAGCCGGTTGCGGACCAGGAAGCGTGACCGATTCGGGCGCGCCCCCAACGGAACCTCGCTGAGGACCGCCCCCGAGGCGTAGATGCGTTGGAACAGGCCGGAGTTGGCTACTGGCGCTGGCCGATCAACGCCGGCGGCACTGATCGCGATCGTTTGGCCACCGCCCGCCAGCGCACCGAAATGGGCGGCCGCGTCGATTCCGAAGGCGGCACCCGACACCACACACCACCCGCGCCCCGCCAGTGTTGCGGCCAACTCATCGGCAACCGCGCAGCCGTAACGGGTGGCCGCGCGAGCCCCCACGATGGCGACGCTGCGGGCCGCGCTTTGCCGAATCGGGATTGATCCCTTCGATCTGAGGACCAATGGCGCCGTCGCTGCGAGGTCGTCGAGTTGCGTTGGCCAACCGAGACTGCCTGGGACGATCAGGTCGACCCCAAGTTGTTCGGCCTGCTGCCACTCGCGCTGCGCCGAGGCAACACAGTCGCGGCCGTCCCAGCGCTCCTGCAGGTCGGCAAGACCTAGGCGATGACCGCGCCCGCGGGTCATTTGCGCCACAACTTCATCGGCTTGGTGATCAAGCAGTGCCCGCCCAATCCGCTCGTTGGCCGGCTCAACCAAGTGACTGAGCGCCAACCGTGCCAGCACGTCAGCGTTACTCATGCCGTCCACTCCTGATCGCTGGCGCGCAGAGCGATGGCCTGATCGACATCGGTGCACGTCGGCTGCCTATGCCCATCGAGGTCGGCGATGGTCCAGGCAACTCGTTGGAGTCGGTCCCGGCCGCGCACACTCTCGCGCGTGCAGGACTGATCGATAAGACGCTGGCTATTCGTGGGCAGGGGCCAGCGAGCGAACAGTTCCCGGGCGGGCACTTGGGCCGTCAGTGTCCACGGAGTTTCGCTCATCCGATGCCGCGATCGCTCTCGCGCGGCCCTTACCCGATCAGCGACCTGCTTGGTGCTTTGTCCCGAGCCGGTTAGTCCCTTCAATTCCGCGATGGTCGGCCTGGTCAGGACCACGCGCAGATCCAGTCGATCCATCAGCGGGCCTGACAGCCTGGCCAGGTATCGACGACGTTGGTGGGGAGTGCAGCGACAGGTGGCGGAGGGATTGGGATCCAGCGCGTTTCCGCACGGACAGGGATTGGCGGCCAGCAGCAGCAGGAATCTGGCTGGGAAGGTCATCCGGAAGCCCGCTCGGGCAATCGACACCTCCCCGGACTCAAGCGGCTCACGCAAGGCGTCCAGAGCGGCGGGCTCAAACTCCGCAGCCTCATCCAAGAAGAGCACCCCTCGGTGCGCCAGCGTCGCCATGCCGATCGTGGGCTTGTCCTCTCTGCCGCCGCCAACCAAGGCCGGTCTGGTGGCTGTGTGGTGCGGCGCGCACCAAGGGGGTCGTGTGAGCAGCGAACCCCCGACCGAAGCAGGGCTGCCAGCGAGTTGATGGATCGCGGTCACATCGAGAGAGTCCTCAATGTTCAGGTCCGGAAGCAGATCAGGCAGCCGCTCTGCCAACAGCGTCTTGCCAACCCCCGCTCGACCGAGCATCGCCAAGTGGTGTCCACCAGCCGCCGCGATCTCAAGCGCCCGTTTGCCCTCCTGCTGTCCAGCCACGTCGCGCAGATCGACCGGTGCCACCGACGCCCCCCGCACAGACAACGAGTTCCTAGTCGTTGTGTGCTCGGCGTCGATGGGCTGCTGGTCGATGTGAACGTCCTCATCGAGCTCCTGCTCCCCGCGTAGGCGGGCAACCAAAACGCGCAGGGTCGGCGCGGTAAGGATCTCCAGTCCAGGAACGGCCGTTACTGCAGCCGCGTCCACCGGTCCCAGGATCATCACACCGGACAAGGAGGAAGTACTTGCCCGCTGGCGAACGGCCAGCGCTGCGGCCAGCGCACCGGCCACGCCCCTGATACGACCGTCGAGACCCAACTCACCGAGCACGACAACTCTGGCAATTTGGTCGGCGGGAAGTTGTGCATTCGCCGCCAATACCGCGAGCGCAATGGCCACGTCGAGGCCGGTACCGCGCTTGGGTAGCGAAGCGGGGCTCAAACCGATGGTGATGCGTGCCTCCGGCCACTTGAGCCCGCTATTCACCACGGCCGCCCTCACCCGGTCACGGGACTCCTTCAGTGCAGTGTCTGGCAGACCCACCAAGGACATGTTGGGCAGACCCGGGGACAACGACGCCTGCACCTCGACGACATGGGCAGTGACTCCATGAACGATTACCGAATGAGTCCTGGCCAGCGACGTCACTGAACACCGACCAGGTGCGTGACGTGCGCGGCGCCTCTGCTCGGCCGCATGACGGCGACTACGTCGATTCGAATCCCACTGACCGGCTGCGGGTGGGCCGCGATCCACTCGCCAGCAAGGCGACGCAGTCGGCTCAGCTTTGTCGAGGTGATGGCGGCGACTGGACCGCCGAAACGGTGATTCGACCGCGTTTTGACCTCACAGATGACCAAGATGTCCCCATCGAGGGCAACGATGTCGACCTCGCCGCTGCGCGAACGCCAATTGCGATCGATGACCAGCAAGCCCGCACCACGCAGATATCGAGCGGCGACGTCCTCGCCGTAGCGGCCCAACGCGACGTTGGCCTTCGACGACCGCACCGTGTTCCCGTTTTCATCCATGTTGCCCACCCCCGACAGTGAGCTTGGATGAGTCCGGCAGACCCAGCACGGGAAGCTGCATGACCGGTGGACAAGTCCGTCCGCCGACCGAGAGTGTGGATTACTCCTGAGTGCTGGGTTCTACCGGCAACTCGGGCGGGGTCAGCTCTTCGACGTTGACGTCCTTGAAGGTCAGCACGCGAACCCTCTTCACGAATCGAGCCTGTCGGTACATGTCCCACACCCATGCGTCAGACATGGTGACCTCGAAGAAGACCTCGCCACCGTCGGTGGAACGAACTTTGACGTCCACCTCGTTAGTCAAGTAGAACCGACGCTCCGTCTCCACCACGTGGGAGAAAAGCCCGACCACGTCGCGGTACTCGCGATATAGCGCGAGTTCGACTTCGGTTTCGTACCGCTCGAGATCCTCAGCACCCATACCGCTGACTCCGTTCTCTCGTCGCTTGCTCGTCGTCCTGGGCGTCGGGTCGCGCGCGTGACGGCGGCACGGACGCTGCGAGCCTGACTGGTTCGAAGCAGAACCGGTGCTCGTCGCAGGGCCCATGATTGCCCAGGGCCTGCCGATGGTCGGACGTCACGTAGCCCTTGTGAACGTCGAAACCATACTCGGGCCGACGCTCATGCAGGGTCACCATGATGCGATCGCGCGTCACTTTGGCGATGACACCCGCCGCCGCGACCGATGCGCTGACTCGGTCGCCTTTCCACATTCCGAGGCTGGGCGCCGGAATACCGGGAACCGGGTAGCCATCGGACAGGACGTAGTCGGCGGTCGCGTTGGTGCGCGCGAGTGCCCGCCGCATCCCTTCGATGTTGGCAACGTGCAGTCCGATTCGATCGATCTCCGGTGCATCGATCACGACGACCGACCAGGCGGCCGCACGCTCGACCACCCGGTCGTACACACGTTCACGGGCTGGAGCACTGAGCAATTTGGAGTCCGTCAACTCCTCGATTCTTGGGTAGTGACCGGCGCGGCTGCCCAGGATGACGGCCGCAACGACCAGTGGACCAGCACATGCGCCCCGCCCGGCCTCGTCAACTCCAGCGACTGTCGTGAACCCCGCTCGCGCAAGGGCACGCTCATATCGATAGGTATCGCTGCCATCGGAGGTAACTCGACGGCGAGGCGCGCGGGAGGGAAGCCGAACCGTCACTAGCTTCCCGAATTCGGGCTGGCACCTGGTCCGGATGTCGGTTGGTTGTTCAGTGCCGGGTTCTTGAACGTCTCGGGAATTCCCACCGTTCCGAACTTGTCGAGTGGCCAGACCTTCAGCACGACCCGACCGACCACATCGTCGAGCGGCACGGCTCCGTCGTTGACCGAGAGGTGGAAGCGCGAGTCGGCGGACGCCCCGCGGTTGTCGCCCATCACAAAGATCGAGTCGGCGGGCACGACAATGTCAAAGGGGACCTGATCCGTGCCTGACCCGGGCTTGATGAAGGGTTCATCGAGGCCGACGCCGTTGAGCACGATCTGGCCTTGCTGGTTGCAGCACTTGATGTGATCTCCGGCAATACCGATCACCCGCTTGACGAGGTCGTTTCCGGAGGTGGACGGAACCAGACCAATGAACTCAAGGCCCTTGGATACGGGCCCAACCGACGTGTCACTTTCCGGAAGCCAGCCTCCCGGATCGCGGAACACAACGACCTCTCCCCGCGTCACACCCGAGATCGCCGTCGTGATCTTCGAGGCCACGATGCGGTCATTGGGCATCAGGGTGTTTTCCATGGACTGGCTCGGCACGTAGAAGGCCTGTACCAGGAACGTTCGAACGAGCACCGACAACACCAAGGCGCAAACGAGCACGATGACAATCTCACGAACCAGCGCCCAAACCCCACCCTTTCCCTTCTTGGGCGGGGTGGCGATCTCGCTCGTGGTCACTGAAGCTCCTCAAATATCGATTCGGCGCGCTGCCGGGTGCTGTGACGTGACCGAACCACCGAGGAGATTACTTAGCGGTGTTGTCGCGCTTCTCGCGAATCTTGGCAGCTTTGCCGCGCAGATCGCGCAGGTAGTAAAGCTTCGCGCGGCGAACATCGCCACGACTGACGACCTCAATCGAATCAATGATCGGCGAGTGCAGTGGGAAGGTGCGCTCGACGCCAACGCCGAAGCTGACCTTGCGGACAGTGAAGGTCTCCTGCAGTCCGCCGCCCTGGCGTCGGATCACCGCGCCGGCGAAGATCTGGATACGCGATCGCGTACCTTCCACCACCTTGACGTGGACCTTTAGTGAATCTCCAGGTCGAAAATCCGGGATATCCGAGCGCAATGATGCGGCGTCAACGTCGTCAAGGGTGTTCATCAAGTTCTCCTGCACTCCGGCGCCACAGGTCGACGCAGTGATTCATGAGTAGGACATGGATGTGCCACACCGGCGACGTGACCCCCTGTGGCAGGTCAAGACTCGCTTGTGGCTTCGCCCAAGTGTGCCACATCGGTCAGTTCCGGTCGAAACTCCCGGGTCCGTCGATGTGACTGCTCCACCCGCCAGTCGGCAACCGCGCCATGGTCGCCGGACGTCAGCACCGGTGGAACCTCCAATCCCCGCCAGACCGCAGGCTTGGTGTAGGTCGGGCCTTCCAGCGCCCCGGCCGAGCGGTCCGGCGCGAAGCTGTCGTCACTTGCGCTGTCGCTATTGCCAAGTACCCCGGGGAGCAGCCGAATCACAGCCTCGCTGATCACGAGTGCCGCAACCTCGCCGCCGGCCAGCACGTAGTCGCCGATGCTCAATTGCCGGATATCGCAGCCCTGTGCGTAGTGCTGCCCAACGCGAGCGTCGATGCCTTCATAGCGACCGCAGGCGAAGATCAGCCATGGCACCTGCGCCAGTTCAGCAGCCATCTGCTGCGTGAACTGGGCACCGCTCGGAGTAGGAATGATCAATGTCGGAAGGGTATCCGGCGGACCCGATTCGATGATTCGGTCGAGGGACTCTCCCCACGGTTCCGGCTTCATCACCATCCCAGGACCGCCGCCGTACGGGGTGTCGTCCACGGTCCGGTGTCGATCATGGGTGGAGTCGCGCAGATCGTGGACGTGCAGCTCAACAACGCCCTGTTCGATCGCTTTGCCCGGCAACGACAGCCGTAGCGGCTGCAGGTAGTCGGGGAAGATGGTGACGACGTCGATTCGCATGCCAACTACGCCAGCAAATCGTCGGTCGATGCGGGCGCGTTTGGAGCCTGACTCTCGATCAACCCAGTCGGCGGATCGACTGTCACGACGCCAGCGACCAAATCCACATTCGGCACCATGTGAGCGAGGAAGGGTACGAGCAGTTGACCGGTGTCCGCAGCGGTGATCGCCAACAAGTCCTGGCTCGGGAGGTGGACCACCTCCGTGACAATCCCCAGTTGCTCACCGGAAATTGTGACCGCCGACAGACCGACCAACTGACGGTCGTAGTACTCGTCAGGATCCGCGGGTGTGGCGCTGGTATCGATCAGGGCTTCCAGGAGCGACCCCCGAATTGCTTCCGCCGCAGTCCGATCGTCAATACCTTCGAAGTGCACGATCAGCCGGCCGGAATGCCACCGGTGATTGGCCACCGTCAGATCTGCGATTGCTGGCTGGCCAGCGCGCAGGACCGTTCCCGTGGCGAAGCGCTCCTCCGGTGAATCCGTCCGCGGTCCGACGCCGACGTCTCCGCGGATTCCTTGCGCGCGCCCGATCTTTCCCACCACTACCCAGTCGAAGTGCTCCGATGAGCCTGGCTGGGGAGTTGGTGGTGGGCTACCGGCCGTCGACATCCACGAAGTCGATTCGAACGGGGCCGCGACGGTCCAACGCACCAATCACGGTGCGCAAGGCGGTCGCCGTTCGACCCGATCGACCAATGACGCGGCCCATGTCGTCGGGGTGCACCCGCACGTCGATGAAGGTGCCGCGACCACGACCGTTACCCTTGCTGACATCCACGTCATCGGGGTGCTCGACGATGCCGCGAACCAAATGCTCAAGCGCGTCGGTAAGCACTAGGCCTCCTTGGTTGCGTCGGCCTCGTCGGGCGCGTCAGTTGCCTCGGGAGCGTCCTTCTTGACGGCGTCCTCGACCTTCTCAACAACCTCTTTGACCTTCTCGCCGACGGCCTCGGCAGCATCCTCTACCTTTTCGACCGCAGTCTCCACAGCTTCTTCGACCTTCTCGGCCACAGTCTCGGCGGCAGCTTCGGTCTTGGCAGGAGCTTCGGTCTCCACAGTCTCGGTCTTCTCAGCAGTCTCGGTCTTCTCAGCAACCTCGTCGGGAGCTTGGTCAGTCTTTTCCGCGACCTTCTTCAGCTTCGGCTTGGGCTCGCTCTTGGCCTTCTCGCCATCCTGAACCGCAGCCGCGAACGCTGTGAGCTTGTCGGCCTTGGCTTCGGCCACGCGAAGCGTGCCTTCCGCACCTGGCAGGCCCTTGAACTTCTGCCAATCGCCGGTGACCGTGAGAATCGCGCGAACTGCCTCGGTCGGCTGAGCACCGACGGACAACCAGTACTGCGCTCGATCAGAGTCGACCTTGATCAGCGAGGGCTCTTCCTTGGGGTGATACAGGCCGATCTCTTCGATCGCTCGACCGTCGCGCTTGTTGCGCGCGTCGGCGATGACGATTCGGTATTGCGGGTTGCGGATCTTGCCGAGCCGCTTGAGCTTGATTTTGACAGCCACGAGTTTGGGTATCTCCTGCGTTGGTTTGCACTTTGCCGGGAACGCGAGTGGGGTCGCGGTGGCTGGTGCGTGATCGGGTCCATTTCGGTGAGAGGGCCGAATGAACCCAGTTCGACGTGCCTATTGTGCCAGAGGCCCGCAAGCTAGCTCTTACCGAATCCCCCGAGCATCTTCTGGAACTCCTCCGGCAACTCGGCGACGGCGGCGGGATCGGCCTCGGGAACCGCTCCCCCACCGGCCATCAGGCCGCTGCCCTGGACCGCCGGGGCGGTCGGTTGCGCGGGACCTTCGGCCTCCTGCTGAGCTCGTTTGGCGGGATTTCCGCTGCGACCCTTCTTCTTCTTCGGCGGGGGAGCCGTCCGTCCGCGGGACTTCTTCCCAGCGGCCCCAGGCATTCCGGGCAGGCCCGGCATGCCGCCACCCTTGCCCATCTGGCGCATCATCTTCTGGGCCTCAACAAACCGGGTCAGCAGGTTGTTCACCTCGCTGACGGCGACACCAGAGCCCCGGGCGATCCTCGCCCGGCGAGAGCCGTCAATGATCTTCGAGTTGTTTCGCTCAGCTGGTGTCATCGACTGGATGATCGCGGCAATGCGATCAATGTCGCGATCATCGACGCTCTCAAGCTGCTTGCGAATGTCGCCCATCCCGGGCAGCATTCCCATCAGCTTTCCCAGGGACCCCATCTTCTTCATCGCCTGCATCTGCTGCAGGAAGTCCTCAAGGGTGAAGTCGTCCCCGGAGGCCACCTTGCCGGCGATGCGAGCCGCCTCGTCGGCATCGAATGCTTTCTCTGCCTGCTCGATCAGCGTGAGCATGTCACCCATATCGAGGATGCGGTTTGCCATCCGATCCGGGTGGAATTGCTCGAAGTCGCCGAGACCCTCACCGGTTGATGCGAACATCACCGGCCGACCGGTCACCTCTCGGACCGACAACGCAGCGCCGCCACGCGCGTCACCGTCGAGTTTGGTGAGGACAACCCCGTCGAAGCCCACGCCTTCCTCGAAAGCGACTGCTGTGTTGACGGCGTCCTGGCCGATCATCGCGTCAACGACAAAGAGGATTTCGTTCGGCTCCACGGCATCGCGGATTGATCGGGCCTGACCCATCATCTGCGCATCGATAGCGAGCCGTCCGGCCGTGTCGACGATCACCACGTCGTAGGCCTGATCGCGGGCATGCACGATGCTCGCCTGGGCCACGGCAACTGGGTCCCCGACGCCGTTGCCCGGTTCGGGAGCGAAGATTCCCACGCCTGCGCGCTCGGCCACCACCGTCAACTGGTCGACCGCGTTGGGCCGCTGCAGGTCCGCTGCGACGAGCAAAGTGCGGTGATCTTGGCCGTCAAGCCACTTGGCGAGCTTGCCTGCGAGGGTCGTCTTTCCGGCGCCCTGCAGGCCAACGAGCATGATGACCGTCGGTGGGTGTTTGGCGAAGCGCAGACGGCGCGTCTCTCCGCCAAGCACCGCAACGAGTTCATCGTGAACGATCTTGACGACCTGCTGGGCCGGGTTGAGCGCGCCGGAAACCTCTGAACCCAGTGCGCGCTCTTTAACCCTCGCGCAGAAACCCCGCACCACGGGAAGCGATACGTCTGCCTCCAGCAGGGCAGTGCGGATCTCCCGCACGGCTGCATCTACGTCGGCTTCGGACAGACGTCCCTTGCCGCGGAGATTCTTGAATGTCGCACTGAGGCGATCAGAGAGCGTGTTGAACACGGCTCCACGCTATCCCGCCGACTCCAACGCCGACAGCACCGCTTGGCTGACCCGCTGGATATGCGCGTCGCTTGGCTGTCCCCCGCCCACACCGAGGTAGAAGACGTCAACCACGTCCGAGCCCAAGGTGGCGACCTGTGCTGCGGCGATGTCGACCCCGGTTGACGCGATCGCCGAGCCGATCGTGTGCAACAGGCCTGGTGCATCGTGTGCGCGCACCTCCATCACAACGGATCGAGACGAAGCCTCCGGAAAGAGCTCGATGACTGGGGGTGCCGGGTTGTCGGTTTTAGTGCGAGCGTAAGCCGCCGCACGCTCACGGAGCTTCCCAGCGACATCGAGGCGACCGTCGAGTGCCAGTCGGACGTCCGCGCGCAGCTGCTCGACGGTGGGTGGATCACCGAACTCCGGCTGAACCGTCCAGACGGTAACGGCACGTTGACCAACCGTCTCGGTGCGCGCTGAGCGCACAGCGAGTCGATGCAGCGCCATCACCCCGGCGACTGTGCCAAGTAGTCCGACCCGGTCGTCCGCTGCCACGGTCACTTCCCAGGCGCCACTGGATTGCTCCGACGCCACCCGCACCCCTTCCGAGCGGCCAAGCTCGTGTTGAGCTTCGGTCAGAACGGGTGGTTCAGGTACGGGCGAGCCCGCCAGAACCGCACGTGTGCGGGCCACCAACTCGTCGACCAGCCCAGCCTTCCACTGACTCCATGCGGCTGGACCCGTTGCGGCTGCGTCAGCTCTGGTCAATGCATCGAGCAAGTCGAGGACTCCGATGGAACCAACAGCGTCGGCAACTGTCTGGGCCGTTGTCGGGTCGGACAGATCCCGTCGCGTCGCGGTGTCGGGCAGCAACAGGTGGTTGGCCACTAGCGACACCAGGATCGCGCTGTCCTGCTCGTTGAACCCAAGTCGGGGAGCCAACTGCTCAACGATCCCAACGCCCACGTCGGTGTGGTCACCCGGCTGGCCCTTGCCGATGTCGTGTAGCAAAGCACCGACCAACAGCAGGTCGGGTCGAGAGACTCGTCGGGTCAGTGACGAGGCGTTCGCGGCCGTCTCGACCAAGTGCCGGTCGACTGTGAACCGGTGAACCGGGTTGCGTTGAGGAGCACTTCGCACGACCTCCCACTCCGGAATCAGCCTGGTGATGAGATCCGCTTGGTCGAGGGCTTCCCACACCGGCAGCGCGGACCGACCTGCGCCGATGAGCGAAACGAGCGAGTCACGGGCGGCGACGGGCCATGGTGAGGGCATCGGAGCGGACTCTGTCGCCAGTCGTTCCACGGCGTGATTACTCAAACGCAAGCCTGCCTGCGCAGCTGCGGCCGCCGTGCGCAACATCAGGACCGGGTCCCTGTCCGGACGCGCATCCACAGCCAGAACCGCCTCGCCGTCTTGCACCACGACGCCGTCGGCCAGCGGCGCACGTTCTGGACGTCCGCCCCGGAGCCTTCGAATCGGGTTGATGCGACGCTTACTCGTGACTCGGTCGACGCGATGCCACGCGACGTCACAGGCATAGGCGATTGACCGGCCTGCGGCCGAGACACGACGAAGCAGAACATCGGAGTCCTGGTCTCCCAGGAGGTTGGCAACCGGTCCCTGCTCCTGCAGGGTCAGGCGGTCGTTGGCTCGGCCCGTCACCTGATGAAGGGCATCTCGGGCATCGAGCAACGCCGTGACGGGAGCATCGAGGGAACGTGCCTCGGTATCGACGATCCAGGAGGCAGCGATTGCGCGCAGCACGGTGACATCGCGCAAACCGCCGTAGGATTCCTTGAGGTCCGGCTCCAACAAGTGGGCCAGGTCGCCGTTGCGTTGAGCCCTACCCAGGACTGCGCCGTGCAACTCCTCCAGTCGCCGAGGAGCCAGCGCTCGCCAGTCTTCCAAGACCGCAGACCGCAGGGTCGCTGTCAGTTCGTCGTCGCCGACCACCGTGCGAGCGTCGAGTAACCCCAGGACCACCTTGATGTCCTTGCCCGCCAGTCGACGCGCCTCGGCGGGGGTACGGACACTGTGGTCCAGGCGGACGCCACCGTCCCAAACGGGGTACCAAATCCGCTCCGCGATCTCCCCCACCTGCGCTCCGGCCGGATGCAGGAGCAGTAGATCCAGGTCACTGCCGGGAGCCAGGTGTCCGCGACCGAGCCCGCCGACTGCGACTAGCGCGCAACCGGCCTCCGCCGCGCCTGACTGAGCGAAAATGCTTCGCAGCCAGTCATCGGTAAGGCCGACCAGAGCTTTGCGGGATGCCGGTCCGGTTCGACCGGGCCGCTCCAGCAACTCCTTGCGAGCAATCGCATATTCCATGACTTACAACGCTTCGTCGCCGCGTTGACCCGTGCGGACCCGAATGACCTGCTCCACCGGCGTGATCCAGACTTTCCCGTCACCGATCTGACCGGTGTTGGCGCCCGATACCACGGCGTCGAGAACGCGGTCTGCGTCTTCATCGGCGCACAGAACCTCGACCCGAACCTTCGGCACCAAATCGACGGTGTACTCCGCGCCGCGGTACACCTCGGTGTGGCCGCGCTGGCGGCCATGTCCGCTTGCCTCCGACACGGTCAAACCTTCGACGCCCTCGGCCTCAAGCGCCAGTTTGACGTCCTCAAGCTTGAACGGCTTGATGACCGCTGTGACTAGCTTCATCAGTTGTCCCCTTCCCTTGTGCGCGATTGTGGATCTGTCAATCCGTGATGTCCGGTGCCAGCAAACACCCCGCCCGAGGCGCCGGCGAAGTCATACGCACTTTCGGCGTGTTGGGTGACGTCAAGGCCGACGCGTTCATCGTCGGTCGAGACGCGCAGACCGACCGTCTTCTCGACCAGAAACGCCAGCACGCCGGTAACGACGAATGCGTAGACCAATGTGACCGAGGATGCGACAAGTTGCTTGCCTAGCAGACCGAAGCCACCACCCATCAGTAGCCCGTCGCCTCCGGCCGCGTTCGCGGTGGTGGTGGCGACCAAGCCGATACTGATCATTCCCACCAATCCGCCGACGCCGTGAACACCAACGACGTCAAGGGAATCGTCGTACCCAAACCGATACTTGAGACCGACGGCCAGCGAGCAGATAGCTCCACCGAGCAGACCGATGAGCATCGCACCCATCGGGTTGACGTAACCACAGGCGGGGGTGATGGCAACGGCACCAGCCACGGCACCGGACGCGACCCCGAGCGTGGTGGGTCGACCGTCACGGAATTGCTCGACAGCGACCCAGGCCAATGCGGCCGTCGCGGTCGAGATCTGCGTGTTCATGAAGACCGTCGCGGTCAGTTGGCCGGACATCAGCGCCGACCCCGCGTTGAACCCGAACCAGCCGAACCAGAGCAGTCCTGCCCCGAGGAGTACGAGCGGGAGGTTGTGCGGGCGCATGGGTTCACGACGCCAACCGATGCGTTTACCGACCACGAGGGCGAGCGCCAACGCGGAGAAACCGGAGTTGATCTCGACGGCTGTTCCACCGGCAAAGTCCAGGGCCTGGAGCCGATCGGCGATCCAACCGCCGCTGCCTCCATCGAAGAAGAACGCCCAGTGGGCGATTGGGAAGTACACGACGGTCGCCCACAAGCCGATGAAGATTGTCCAGCCGCTGAACTTGACGCGATCGGCGACCGCACCTGACAGCAACGCTGCGGTGATGATGGCGAATGTGAGTTGAAAAACGGCGACCGCCAGTAGCGGGATCTGCGATCCTTCCGGCCCCACCACTGCATCGAGCGTCCCCTTCAGTCCGATGTACTCAAAGCCACCGATCAATCCATCGACTTGGTCCGAACCGAACGTCACGGAGTAGCCGTAGATCACCCAGATGACGGTGATGAGCCCCATGCAAAGGAAGCTCATCATGATCATGTTCAGCACGTTCTTGGACCGAACCATGCCCCCGTAAAAGAGGGCCAGTCCCGGTGTCATCAGCAAGACCAGTGCGGCGCTGATGAGCACCCACGCGGTATCCCCTGGACTGACAGTTGCACTAGCTAGCAAGTTCCCCACGAGCTCTCCCAACTCAAAGAAACGTCGGGGCAGCATCGCGGGAGTGGATTACGTGAGTGTGTCCATTGTTACGTCCGTGTTACACGAAGTGACTCGGCCGCCAGATCCACCGAACGGGAGAGGGTGGATCTGGCGGCCTTGTCACCCGGCGGGAACGCCTGCGGACAACTCAGGCGACCCGGGGACTACAGGGCGTCGTGACCGCGCTCGCCCGTGCGCACCCTGGCTACGGAATCGACTGGGATGAGCCAGACTTTCCCGTCACCGATACGCCCGGTGTGAGCACTCTTGATGATCACGTCGGCGACGCTGTCGGCGTCGCTGTCATCGACCAGCACCTCGACTCGCACCTTGGGAACCAGGTCGACGGTGTACTCCGCCCCCCGGTAGACCTCGGTGTGCCCACGCTGGCGGCCGTAGCCGCTGGCCTCCGACACCGTCAGACCGTGGATGCCATAGGCCTCCAGAGCGTTCTTGACATCATCGAGCTTGAACGGCTTGATGACTGCGGTTACCAACTTCATGCTGATGCACCTTCTTTCGAATCGGAAGTCGCGCCTACTGCTACGCCACCCGGGCTCTTGGCGAAGCTGCCCCCGAAGGTTGCGTCGTTGAGCTCATACGCGGTCTCGGCGTGGGTCGTGATGTCCACACCGGCCTGCTCATCGTCAGCACTGATCCGGAAGCCCATCGTCTTGTGAATGGCCATTCCGATGATGAAGGTGGCGATCATGCTGAAGGCAAGGACCGCACCGGCAGCGACTGCCTGCCGCCACAGCTGATCGAAGCCGCCACCGTAGAACAGCCCACTCACACCTGCTGGCGCCTCGTCTGTGGCAACCAGCCCGATGAGCAGTGTGCCGGTCAGACCACCGACGAGGTGGACACCGACGACATCGAGCGAATCGTCGTAACCGAAGCGGTACTTCAGTCCGACAGCCAGGGCGCACAGGACGCCAGCGGCAACGCCGACGGCGATCGCACCGAGGGTGTTCACCGATGAACAAGCTGGCGTGATTGCGACCAGTCCAGCCACCACACCGGACGCGGCACCAAACGAGGTGCTGTGTCCGTCGCGGATCTTCTCAACGAGGATCCACGCAAGTGCGGCAGCACCTGTTGCCACCAGCGTGTTCACCCAGGCGATCGAGGCGGTGCCGTTGGCGGCAATTGCGGATCCGGCGTTGAAACCGAACCAACCGAACCACAGCAGACCGGCGCCGAGCATCACGAATGGCACGTTGTGTGGACGGAACGGAGTCTTTCCGAAGCCGATCCGCTTGCCAAGGATGAGTGCGAGGACGAGGCCGGCAGCACCTGCGTTGATGTGAACCGCTGTACCACCGGCAAAGTCGATCGCCCCGAGCTTGTTGGCGATCCAACCACCACCGGTGCCGGTGACGTCGTCAAATGCGAACACCCAGTGAGCGACCGGGAAGTAGACCACTGTCGCCCAGACCCCGGCGAAGACCATCCAGGCACCGAACTTGGCGCGGTCGGCGATCGCACCGGAAATGAGCGCAACCGTGATGATGGCGAACACTGCCTGGAACGCGACGAAGGCGAAGGTTGGGATTCCGGTTCCCGGAATTATCTCCCCCGCGTCCGTGGTGCCTTGCAGAATCGCCTGGTTCATCAGGCCCTTGAGCCCGAAGTACTGGAACGGGTCGCCCACCAAGCCTTTGCCGCCGACATCGTTGCCGAACGCCATTGAATAGCCCCACAACGCCCACATCACGGCGATGAGGGCGAGCGCACCGAAGCTCATCATCATCATGTTCAGAACGCTCTTCATGCGAACCATGCCGCCATAGAAGAACGCGAGTGCTGGGGTCATCAGTAGGACGAGTGCAGCACTCGTCAGGACCCAAGCTGTATCACCGGCACTAATTTCCGGCATCTCCCAACTCCTTTCAGAATCTATCCGGGTTGACAGCGGCAACTCTGCGGAAAGGCTGTTTCGCAAAGTCACCGGCGGCATTTCCGGCAAGTGACGTTATGAAGGGAGTTGTTTCACCGGCGTTGCAGTCGCCTCGGCCGTGTTACGACGATGTGTCGGGCGTTCAGAATTGCTTGTCCGGCGCGGTTGCCCACTGTGGTGTGCACAGGCGCGACTCAGCCAAGCATGGCGTCGACGAACACCTCTGGCTCAAACGCAGCCAGGTCGTCGGGACCTTCGCCCAGGCCCACGAGTTTGACCGGAACGCCGAGTTCACGTTGCACGGCGATCACGATGCCGCCCTTGGCGGTGCCGTCGAGCTTGGTGAGCACGACACCGGTCACGTTGACCACTTCACCGAAGACCCTGGCCTGAGTCAGGCCGTTCTGACCAGTTGTCGCGTCCAGCACCAGCAGCACCTCGGTTACCGGCGCTTGCTTCTCGATGACTCGCTTGACCTTTCCGAGCTCGTCCATGAGGCCGACTTTGGTATGGAGCCGGCCTGCAGTGTCGATCAGCACCACGTCGGACTCACTCTCGATTCCCGCGGTGACTGCCTCGAATGCGACGGATGCGGGATCCCCGCCCTCTGGTCCGCGAACCACCGGCACACCTACGCGCTGACCCCACGTCGTCAGTTGCTCGGCAGCAGCCGCCCGGAAGGTGTCGGCCGCGCCCAAGACCACGTCCTCATCGCTGGCCACGAGCAGTCGGGCAAGCTTTCCAGTGGTAGTCGTCTTGCCCGTCCCGTTGACCCCCACGATCAGCATGACGGCGGGAACGTCGAGGACCATGTTTCGTTTGTCAGCGAGCGATCGGTCCATCTGCGGGTCGATGAGTCGGAGGAGTTCGGCCCGCAGGATCGCTTTGATCTCGACCGGGTCGCGGGTGCCCTGGACTTTCACTTCCGTCCGAAGGCGCTCCATGAGTTCGGTCGTTGGCCCAATGCCGAGATCGGACATCAGCAGCGTCTCTTCGATCTCATCCCAAGTGTCGGCGTCCAACTGTCCACGCGAGAGCAGGGCGAGCAGCCCCTGGCCGAGTTTGCTGCTGCCGGCCAGCCGCGCCCGCAGCCGCGCCAACCGACCCGCTGCTGCCTCTGGTCGCTCAAGCAGACCAACCCCGGCGGCGGCCTCACCGGTGTCCGGAGTCTCCGGTTCAACGCCGCGCGGCGCGGGCACTTGGACGCCTGTCTGCACCTCATCGGTGGACGCTCCCCCACCGGTCAGGCCTTTGGGAGGTCCTTGCTTGCCACGGCCGCGAACAAGTCCAACGACGGCAACCGCGAGGAACAGCAGGATGACAACGCCGATAATGATGTACAGCACGATGGAGTCCACGAGGACAGTGTTCCACCATGTTGTTGTCGTGCGGAACTACGCGGGAGTCAGCTCCCGCATCCGCTGACTGATTACCTGCGTCACACCCTCACGCATGGTGACTCCGTAAAGGGCGTCGGCGATCTCCATCGTCCGTTTCTGGTGAGTGATCACCAGCAGCTGGCTGGTGTCGCGCAACTCAGCTAGCAGTCCGATGAGGCGACCGAGGTTGACATCGTCGAGCGCAGCTTCGACCTCGTCGAGTAGATAGAACGGGCTAGGTCGGGCCTTGAACAGTGCAACCAGGAACGCGACCGCGGTCAGTGACCTCTCACCGCCGGAAAGCAGCGACAGGCGCTTGACCCGCTTGCCCGCCGGTCGTGCTTCAACTTCCACTCCGGTCGCCAACAGATCATCCGGCTCGGTCAAGACCAGGCGGCCTTCGCCACCTGGGAACAAGCGCTCGAACACCTCACTGAACTCTCTGGTTACGTCGGCAAAAGCCTCTGCGAAGACTTGCTGAACCCGCTCATCGACCTCGGCGACGATGTCGAGCAAGTCCCTGCGGCTTTGCTTGAGATCCTCGAGTTGGGTGGTGAGGAACACATGGCGCTCCTCCATGGCAGCGAACTCCTCAAGCGCCAATGGATTCACCCGACCGAGTAACGCCATGGACCTCTCCGCGAGCCGCAGCCGCTTCTCCTGCTCGGAACGCACAAACGGGTAGGGCTGAGGTTCGGGTTCTTCCGGATCGACCTCGTCGCCCGGCGCAGCTGCTGACGGCGGTACCGGCACTTCCGGGCCGTATTCGGCAATCAATTCCGCTAAGCCAACACCATGCTCCTCCAGCGCCTTGGCTTCCAACTGCTCCACCCGCAGTCGCTGCTCGGCACGGGCGATCTCGTCGCGGTGGACATCGCTGGTCAGTTCGGCAATGTGACCGGCCAACTCCCGAATTGTCGATCTGAGCCCCGCCAACTCCTGGGTGCGCTCCTGGCTCGCTTGCTCCCCGGCCAGGCGGCGCACCGCCGATTGCGACAACGCCTGCTCAACAAGACCGGCACCCGCGCGGGCGACGTCCAGCACTCGAACGGCTGTCTTGGCGCGGGCGACGCGCTGTGCGCGGGCCTCGATCGCTCGCTGCGATGCTTCCCGCTCGGCGTGGGCGCTGGTTCGCAGATCCCGTTCCCGTGCCTCGATCGCTGCCTTGCGCTCCTGCGCCGTGCGCACGGCAAGCCGCGCGTCCATCTCCTGCTGGCGTCGCAGGACCACAGTCTCTCTGAGTTCATCGAGATTCGGCAAACCGTCCAGGGTCACCTGCTCAGATTGCGACTGCGACTGCTCATGGTCGATGAGTCGCTGCCGAGCCAGTTCAACTGCCTGCACTTCGGCATGGATGGCCAACCGGGCACGCTGCTCAGCTGCAGATAGGCGGTCGGCCTCTTCGGTTGCACTTGCCAATCGTGAGTTGGCAACTGTCAGTTCCGAGGCCTGTGCGCTCGCCTCGGCCGAGACTGCGGCAACCTCTTGGGCAACTGCTTTGACCTGGCCGCGGGCGTCTTCAAAAGCTTCGGTCGCCTGCGTCAACTTCCGTTCCAGCACAGGCAATCCGACAGACAGGCCATGTGCCTTGGCCTCGGCGGACTGCACCTCGCCAATCAGCAGCAGCCGACCGGCGGCGGCGTCGCCACCGGACGCAGCCGTGGGGGACAAGATGTCACCGCCGCGGGTTGCGGCCACCACACCGGATTCGCGAGCGACAACCCGTGCCGCAGCCTCCAGATCATCGACCAACACGACGTTACCCAGGAGCCGCTGCACAGCCGCTGCCACCCGGGCGGCTCCGTCGGCGTGAGCAGCAGAGATAGCAGTCGCCGCCCAAGTGCCTTCGGACAGCGGCGCCTTACCGGCGAACTCGCGTGTAGGGTCTTCGTTGGCGATAACCAGCGTGGCGCGCCCGTTCGAGCCGTTCCGGATGTGGCGCAGGGTGGCGACCGCGTCCGCGATGTCGGCGACTGCCAGTGCTTGAGCATCCGTTGTCCACGCAAGCGCAGCCTCGACCGCAGTCTCCCAGCCGCTATCGATCCGGAGGGCGTCTGAGACCAGTCCGAGCAGCCGAACCGGGGCATCGTCGAGCGACTGCGGCCCGCCCTGTTTGAGGCTCATCGTCAGCGCTTCAATCCGCGCGCAGACTCCTGCGTGATCGCGAGAAGCGCGCTGGAACTCATCCCGAGCCGCTTCCACAGCGGCGTGGGCAACGTTCCTCTCGGCGACCGCCTCATCGTGGCGGCGCTGAACTGGAGCGACCAAGGCTTGCTCAGGCTGCGTGGACGTGGTCAGCCGATCGACCTCGTTGCGAAGCGGGACGAGGCGTCGCTCGGATTGCGCCAACTGTTCGGTTAGTCCATCAAGTTCGGCCTCGCGCGCAGTCACCACGGAGGTGGCCGTTCGCAGGTCACCCTCCAAGCGCGCGTGGGTCTCGCGCCGCTTCGCCCGCGCGGCCTCGAGCTCGGTAACCAGGGCGGTAGCCGTGGCAAGTTCGTCGTCGGCGGCGCTGGATTCGGTCACTCGTTCGGTCAGGGCACCTTCGAGTGTCGCGATCTGCGAGGCCAACGTCTGCGCATCGGCGGCGAGCGAATCTGCCTGCCGATCCAACTCGTCGGGGTCAGACCCACCCCGCTCCAGCTCCACCTCGTCGAGGTGTTTGGCTCGCTCGCTGGCCAGGCTGATCAACCCGGCGAACCTCTCACGAAGAGCCGTCAACCGCAGATGAACGTCGTTCACACGTTGCAGTTGCGGTGCCTCATCGTTGACTGCGGCCTCGACCAATGACTCCCGATCACGGGCGTCATTGAGCTGCTTCTCCAGCGAGTCGCGCCGCTCACGCAACATCGCCTCGTCGGCTTCCTCTTGCTGCAGCGCCCCTTGGAGCAGGAGCAGGTCGTCGGCCAAAAGGCGCAACCGAGCGTCCCGGACATCGGACTGAATGACCTGCGCCCGGCGGGCCACTTCAGCCTGGCGTCCGAGGGGTTTGAGTTGACGGCGGAGCTCTCCCGTCAAGTCTTGCAGCCTGGTCAGATTCGCCGACATCGCGTCAAGCTTGCGTAGCGCCTTCTCCTTGCGCTTGCGATGTTTGAGAACCCCGGCTGCCTCCTCGATGAAGCCGCGGCGATCCTCCGCAGTGGCGTGCAGAATCGAATCGAGCCGACCTTGGCCGACGATGACATGCATCTCGCGGCCAATACCTGAATCCGACAGCAACTCCTGCACGTCGAGCAGGCGGCAGGGCGTGGCGTTGATCGCGTACTCAGATCCGCCGGTTCGGAACAAGGTGCGGGCAATGGTCACTTCGGTGTAGTCGATCGGCAGAGCGCCGTCGCTGTTGTCGATCGTGAGGATAACCTCGGCTCGCCCGAGTGGCGCACGACCGGAGGTGCCGGCGAAGATGACGTCGTCCATCTTGCCGCCACGCAGAGACTTGGCTCCCTGCTCTCCCATGACCCAGGCGATGGCATCCACAACGTTGGACTTGCCTGAACCGTTCGGGCCCACCACGCAGGTGATTCCCGGTTCGAAGTCCAGCGTGGTTGCTGACGCGAAGGATTTGAAACCCTTGATGGTCAGGCTCTTGAGATGCAAGCCCACTCCAGCCGATCATGATGGCGCGCGCCATCGACGGATAATGCGGGGAAGAGACCCCAGCGTAACCGCGAATCGACTATCTGTTGGTTAGGCCAGTGCAGGCGTGGCGTGATCGAGACCAGCGAGCTCGGCATGCAGGTCGGCGTCTTTGACATCGACGACTGAATTTAAGGCGACCGACTGGGCGGCCAGTTCGCAGCGCAGTTGGTCGATTTCCGCCTCTAGTTGGCGAACACGCGCGCGCAAGCTCAGCACCTCGCCGCGCAACAGGTGGTCGCTTCCGACGTGACCCAGCAGGGCCTTAGCCATGACTCTCCCTTGAGACCAAATGACGACAATTGGAAACACCCGGCCATCTCGACAACCTTGACGACGCCAGTGAGTGTTCTGACCTGAACCTCAGGGTGACAGTCCCCCCGCAGAGCGTCAAGCACAACACGACGTGACGATCATCGCGTCGACGTCAGGTGAGGATCGCTGACCTGGTCCGGCTCAATCGCCGACGCTGCTCGCCGCCCTGCCTCCGCCCGTCACCGGTCGCCGTGAACGCCGTTGGCACCGTGGGCAGCGGAAGGACGACCTGTTCGCGAACCTCTCCCGAATGATCACCGTCCCGCACCGCGGGCACGGCATCCCCGCCTGCCCGTAGGCAACCAGACTGCGACTGAAGTAGCCACTAGTGCCATTGATGTTCACGTACAAGGCGTCGAAGGACGTCCCGCCGACCTCAAGCGCCTCGGTCATCACCTGCGCGGCGTTAGCCAACAAATGCTTGACCCTGGCAGTTGGCAGACTTCGGCCGGGTCGCTCCCAGTTGATCTTGGAGCGCCACAGAGCCTCGTCCGCATAGATGTTGCCGACGCCTGCCACGATGTTCTGGTCAAGCAGGAGCGCCTTGATCGGACTCGAACTCAACCTGATTCGTCGCGTGACTTCGCTGGCATCGAAGAGCGGATCGAACGGGTCCCGAGCGATGTGGGCAATTCGGGAGGGCACCCCGTCGGGGCCGACGGGCTGGTCGAGGAAGAGAGCGCCAAAGGTTCGTTGATCGATGAAATGCAGCTCGTCGCGGCCGTCGGCGAAACCTATCCGCACACGCAGGTGCGGGTCGGCGATGGTGCCCGGCGCGACAATGCGCAACTGGCCGCTCATCCCCAGGTGAACCACCAGCAGATCCCCGGAGTCCAGGTCAAGCCACATGTACTTGCCACGGCGGCCCGTTCCACGCACCAATGCGCCCGTTAATCGGCCGACAAAGTCCTGCGGCCCCGCCAGATGTCGGCGGACCGCCCGCGGATGATGGACCGAAACCGTCTCGATCCGCCGCGAGGTAGTCCAATCGTCGACCCCTCGCCGAACAACCTCGACCTCAGGAAGTTCTGGCATCCGTGTCCGCCGCGTGACCGCCTCGGGCACGGTCGATGTGCTTCCAGGCTGCCTCCGCAGCGCGCTGCTCGGCCTCCTTCTTTGACCCTCCTGGACGTGATGGGTAGTCGGTGTCACCAAGCCTCACGTGCGCTGCGAATCTCTTGCTGTGATCGGGTCCCGAATCGGTCACCATATATTCGGGCACCCCCAGGCCGCAGGTGGCCGATAACTCCTGCAGGCTGGTCTTCCAATCGAGGCCAGCGCCGAGACCAGCGGCGCGCTCGATTACCGGATCGAATAGCCGGTGCAGGAGGGCTCTGACTTCCTCCAGACCACATTCCATATAAACGGCGCCGATGACCGCCTCAAGCGTGTCGGCCAGGATTGAGGATTTGTCCGCTCCACCGGTTCCCAGCTCACCTCGGCCCAACCGGATGTACTCGCCGAGGCCAACTGTCCGGGCAACCTGAGCAAGCGACTTGGAGTTGACGATGGAGGCCCGCATCTTCGCCAGTTGACCCTCAGGAAGTTCTGGAAAATCCCGGTAGAGCGTGTCGGTGACAACCAGGCCCAGCACCGAGTCGCCGAGGAACTCCAACCGTTCGTTGGTGGCGATCCCGCCATTCTCGTAGGCGAACGATCGGTGAGTCAGCGCCAAGCTGAGCAACGCCGGAGACAGTGCCACGCCGATGATCTGCGCGAGCGGCCCGCTATCGGTCTTCACGGTTGGCTGACCGTAAGACAGTCAGCAAGATCGCCGACCGATGCCGCGACTCGCAGGGCGTCATTGTCGACGCGAATCCTGGGCGCACCGGGATAGGCGCCAAACCCGAGCGCAACGTCGGCGAAGACGATGACCGCCACCGAGTCCGCGCCGATGTCGGCTAGCGGAGTGTCAGCGCGCAGGTTGGTTGGCGAAATGTCCAAGACGTGCGCGAGCGCTCGACAGGTCACGTCCATCGAGGATGGAATGACCGGAGCATGATCCTGCGGCTCAGCTGATTGCGCCATAACGACTCGAACGGTCGATTAGTCCTCGAGGACCTGGCGATTGTTGTAACGGCCGTCTGAATCGACCCGGTGCGACACCGAGTACTCGGTGCGTCCGTTGCGGACGGTCTTGTTGATCTGCGGCAGCTTGCCCTTCCACTGCGATCGCCTGGAACGGGTGTTGCTTCGCGACATCTTGCGCTTGGGGACAGCCACTGCTCAGTCCTTCACATCTTCTTCGCGGCTCTCGCCGCTGTTGGTCTCGGTCAACAGCCCAGTGAGCGCGGCCCACCGTGGGTCGAGCTGTTCGTGCTGGTGCCCAGGTTCGTCAGCCAAGCGGATCCCGCAGTCGGGACACAGACCCTGGCATTCCTCGCTACACACCGGTGCGAGCGGTAGTGCTAACACAACCGCGTCGCGAAGCGTCGGCTCGATGTTGATCAAATCGTCGTCGAGCGTCGGCAGTTCGTTGTCGTCGTCTTCGTTGCCGTCGTCGAGGTCGGCGTACCGGAATAGTTCCTGTATGTCGACCTCAAGTGAATCGGTCACCGGTTCCAAGCACCGGCTGCATGAGCCAGCGATCGTCACCTCGACGGTGCCCGTGATGAGCACCCCTTCGATCACCGACTCGGCCATCAGGTTCATGGCAACATCGGATCCCTCGGGAACCCCGATCATGGGATTGTGCAGATCCGCCGGTGCCGGTTGCGTGATCGCCAAAGTCAGCATCGCGCCGGCGCGACGACCTAGTTCTCGGACATCAAGAACGAACGGTGCGCGACCGTCGAGGGCTGACACAATGGCTCCCGCGGCAGTGTGGATGGATCAATCCATGAAAGAGGACGTGGTCTAAGGCTAGCAGCCCGACAAATCCGGTACGCACCCTCGCGGCCACGTGCGGATTCGCCGATCGGGTAGCGGGCAAGTAGCCGCTACGGGTGACGCCCGCGTCGCTAGCGCGAGCTCATTCGAAGACCTGATCGAAAATCATGGCTGGGTCCTCGTTCGACGAACGCAAGTCGACGGGATCAAAAGCCGCGCGCCGAGCATGGACGCGGTCGCGTCCGCGACGGACCGCCGATAGCGAGGTCGCGAGCGACTCCTCGAGGTCCGCGAGCTTTCCATCGACGAACTCGTCGGTCTGCAGTCGTTCGGCGGATGTCTGTTCGCGAGCCTGGGCTGCCAGCGCCTCCGCCTCTTGGGCAGCGTCCTCAACGATAGCCCTCGCCCGCAGTTCGGCGTCCTCGATGAGCGAGGCCGCCTCCTGCTGGGCGATGATCAGGACTTCTTGCTCGTCAATCATCCGCCGACCCTCAGCGCGCGCACGGTCAAGGAACTCATCGGCGTCGGAGCGGGCGTTGTCGACGATGCGGTCGGCGTCTTGTTGGGCCGCCGTCACCAACTGAGTCGCCTCGGCGTGGGCGCCGTGAAGAGTCTCGCCAGCCTCGCGTTGGGCCTCCTCAAGCAGGTCCTCACGCTCGGCGAGAATGTCGTCCGCTTCCACGATGGCATCGGGCAAGGCGGCGCGAGCGTCCTCGATCAGGTCCAGTGCCTCATGCCGTGGGACCACGCAAGACGTTGACAGTGGCACCGCGCGTGCCGTTTCCAGCAAGCTGGCAATGTCATCAAGGCGATCGTGAATGTCCATGTCTGCCTTCCTGACGATCCGGTGGAGGATCGTCGGTCACTAGTCGCTATTGACCGCGCTCGGCCAACTTCACGTTCATCTGTTCGAGTACCGCGTCCGGGACGAGACCGGTGACGTCGCCGCCATACGTGGCGACGTCCTTGACCAGGGAAGAGGACAAGTAACTGTAAAGCGGGTTGGTGGAAACAAAGAGCGTCTCCACGCCGGTCAATCGGTTATTCATTTGCGCCATCTGCAGTTCGTAGTCGAAGTCGCTGACTGCCCGTAGGCCCTTGACGATCGCGGAGATCTGCTTTTCGCGGCAGAAGTCAACCAACAGCCCGTGAAAGGCATCGACCACGACGTTCTCGTGATCGGCCGTGGCCTCTTTGAGCATCTCGATCCGCTCGTCGACGGTGAACAAGCTCGCCTTCCGCTTGTTGATGAGAACCGCGACTGTGACCTCGTCGAACAGCGATGCCGCTCGACTGACGATGTCCAGATGACCGAAGGTCACCGGATCGAAAGACCCGGGACACACTGCTTTGCGCACCTGGCGGCACTCCGTTCGATCGCTCACTTCGGTCGTTTTGCCGGACGTCGCCCGGCTTGGCCGGACCGCCTGTGAGCCTATTGTTCACTAATTCCCATCGAGATCGGTCCAATGGGCGAATCTCACCATCGTGTCGCCCATCCGGCGCTCGGCCACCTGGCTGAAGCCCGGTGGCCAGGTGATCTGGGAATCGGCAGCATCGCGCTCAAGGATCAAGGTGGCGTCGCTGGCTAACCAGCCGTTTGTGGCCAGGTTGATCAGCACGCTCTCCAGTACCTTGGCGGGCAGGTCGTAGGGCGGATCAGCGAAGACCACGTCAAACCGTGAATCGCCCGGCCGGGTGACGTAACGCGTCACATCGGAACTCACGACATCAGCCGGCAGCCCGGTCTTCCCGACGTTCTCTCGGCATAGCCGAACCGCGTCGCGGGCAGAATCGACCAGAGTTGCGTGGGCAGCACCCCGCGACAACGCCTCCAGGCCCAGCGCACCCGAGCCGGCGAACAAGTCGAGCACTCGCAGGCCCTGCCAACCCCCGAGTCGGTGATCAAGCGAAGAGAACAGCGACTCCCGCACCCGATCGGAAGTGGGCCTCGTCCCATGCTTGGGAACGAGTAGACGGCGGCCTCCAGCCGAGCCGGAGATGATCCTTGGCATCCTTACGACCGATCCAACCAGTCCACCGCATCCGGCCCGACGATCTGCGCCGCGAGGTCACGCAAGGCCGGCGTCTTGGTCAACTGCGGGTCGGCCTCAACGATTGAGACCGCCTCTAGCCTCGCGTCGGCGATGATCAGCTCGTCGCGCAGAAGCGACAAGCTGCGCAGGGACGATTTGCGCCCAGACTGTTCGGCGCCCAAGACATCGCCTTCCCGCCGATTCTGCAGGTCCAGTACGGATAATTCGAAACCGTCAGTCGTGGCCGACACGGCCTCCAGTCGCTGCCGTGCAGCGGAATCGGCTTCTGTGGAGGTCACGAGCAGGCACAAGCCTGGTTCTGACCCGCGGCCTACCCGGCCCCGGAGTTGATGCAGTTGAGAGACACCGAACCGGTCGGCGTCCATGATGACCATGACCGTCGCATTGGCAACGTCGACTCCGACCTCGATCACGGTCGTCGAGACCAGTACATCGAGCCCGTCAGCGGCGGTGGGATCGCCGGAGAACCGGCGCATCGTCAGGTCCTTGTCCTCTCCGGACATTCGGCCGTGCAGCGCGGAAAGCCGAAGGCCAGCCAGCGGCCCGCGGGATAGTTGTTCCAACGTCTCCTCAACGCTGGCGGTCACCACCGCGGCTGGCGGTGAATCACCGTCCCCACCGACGTCCACCATCGGCTCCAGCCCCTCATCGGAATCCTCCGCGGAGCCGATTCTCGGGCAGACCACGTACGCCTGTCGGCCTCGGGCGACCTCCTCGCGGATTCGCTCCCAGGTCCGAGTCAGGTACCCGGGCTTCTCTCGAACAGGCACGACATGCGTAGCAATGGGCGTGCGTCCGGCCGGCAACTCGCGCAACGTCGAGGTCTCAAGGTCACCAAAGACCGTCATCGCAACTGTGCGCGGGATCGGCGTTGCCGTCATGACCAGCACATGGGGACGTAAACCGTCGATGGATTTGCCCGTCAGAGCCGCACGCTGTTCCACGCCGAACCTGTGTTGCTCATCGACCACTACCAGACCAAGATCTGCGAAGACGACGCGGTCTTCCAGCAGCGCGTGCGTTCCGATGACGATTCCCGCCTCGCCGCTGGCGGCTTTGAGCAGCGCGCCACGGCGGGCCGCCGTCGGCTGTGATCCGGTGACGAGGACGACCTCGGTACCTGCCTGGTCACCGCCTAACATCCCCCGGGCAGCAATCGGGCCGAGCACGGTGGTGATTGATCGGTAGTGCTGGCTCGCGAGCACCTCTGTGGGGGCGAGTAACGCCGCTTGGCCACCGGACTCCACCACCGCGAGCATCGCACGCAGCGCCACGATCGTCTTCCCGGAACCCACCTCCCCTTGGAGGAGTCGATGCATCGGGTGTACTGATGCCAACTCCCCCATGATCTCCTTGCTCACCTCGCGCTGACCCGCAGTTAGCTCAAATGGCAATCGATCGTCGAGCGCCGCCACCAGGGCGCCCTCACCACCTGATCGCGCGACAGCTGGCTGTGCCCGCCACTGCGATCGACGGACCGCCAGCACAGTTTGCAGCGCGAGGGCCTCCTCCCATCGCAACCGTCGTTGACCCGCGCGCACATCGGCCATGTCCTTGGGCCGATGGATGCCTTCGAATGCGCAAGCAGCGTCGACCAAGCCGTGTCGCTCCCGAAGTTTCTGCCCAAGCGGGTCCGGTTCGAGTTCCCACACGACCTGGTCGAGGGCGATCGTCACGGCGTTGGAGATCTTCCACGTCTTCATCGATCCTGTTGCTGGGTAGACCGGAATGAGCGAGCCGGCAAAGTCTCGCGCAGCAGCGATGCCAGCGGCGGCCGCGTCGTCCTCCGACAAAATCAGATAGTCGGGGTGTGTCAGCTGCAGGCGTCGGTTGAACCGATTCACCTTCCCGGCGAAGAGCCCACGCCGACCGGGGCTCAAATCCTTGGCCCGCCAGGCCTGTCGGAAGAACGTCAGACTCAACTCTGCTGTCCCGTCGGTCACGATGACTTCCAGCATCTGGTTGCGACCGCCACGCATCGGCTTGACTCTCGCGGACCGAACTTCGGCCACGACGGTCACTTCATCACCCTCGTGCAGAGATGACAGATCGCTGAGTTGACCGCGTTCGACGTAGCGCCTGGGCGCGTGCAGCAACAGGTCCCGAACCGTTGTCATCCCGAAGCCAGTTTCCAGCGCCTTGGCCGTTCTGCCTCCGACGCAGTCACGTAGTGGCGTCGACAGTTGCACGCCTGAACCGGTCACCGGCTCATCCTTACCCAAGGGTTGCCGATCGGGGTGTAACGCCACCTACTCGACGCCGAGGATCAGCGGCCATAGCGGCTGGCGACCCTCGATAACCTCAACCTCAACGTCCGGATTGACCCGCTCCGCGGTGGCGACGACCGACGCGACGAGCTTCGCGTCGGCATCCTGGCCAGACACCACGGTGATCAGCTCGCCGCCACTGGCGAGCATGCGCTCGATGACCCGATCGGCGGCGCTGATCAGCGAATCCTCGATCTCGACAATGTCGCCGTCGACCAGACCCAAAACGTCGTCCACGTGGCAGGTCCCGGCAGTGGTGACCGCATCCTTCACGGCAACGGTCACGGCTCCGTAGCGGGTGGCGGCCGCCGCACGTCCCATCGAGACGATTGCATCATCGAAGTGTGCGCCCTGATCATGCACGGCCACGGCGGCCAGCGTCTGAACGATGGACCGCGTGGGAATGACGGCGACTCGCAGACCATCTTCGCGCGCTTGCTCCGCTGCGGCCTCCGCGACAGTCCGAGTGTCACCATCGCTGGGCAACAGCACCACCTCACGGGCACCAGATCGGGCGACTCCATCGAGCAACTCGGCCGTCGATGGCCGACGACCGGGCAGTGCGTCAACGACGGTGACGGCGTTTTCCAACAGCAGTTGCTTCACTCCTGGTCCGTGCGCGACCGCGATCAGACCCCGACCGTGTCGCGTTGAGTCCGCCACGGACTCTCCTCGGCCAGACCGCAAAATCGCTTCGGCTTGCTCAAGGTGGGTGACCTTGATCCGGTACGGCCGACCGGCCTCGATACCTGCCTCAATGGCCGCGCCGACATCGTCGACGTGCACATGCACGTTCCACAGGTCGTCACCGCCGACGACGACCAGGGAGTCCCCGAGCGCGCCGAGCTGAGTTCGCAGCGCCGGTACCGCTGAGTCCCGACTCTCGAGCAGGTACATGACCTCGTAACCAGGGCCTCCATAGGTCACCGTGTGAGCTTCCATGGTCATTGACGCGTCAGCGCGCGCGTACTCTTGGCGCGCCCGATGCTCGCCGGTGATCGCCTCCAGCAATGCGTCCAGAATGACGACCAATCCGCGTCCCCCGGAGTCCACGACACCGGCCTCTTTGAGTACTGGCAGCAGATTTGGCGTGTCATCGAGGGCAATCTGTGCACCATCCACGGCTGCGGCCGCAACTGCCGTCAGACCTGCGCTCGGATCGTCCGCCAAGGCCGCGCTGGCCGACTCGGCAGCAACTCTGGATACCGTCAACACCGTGCCCTCGCGAGGTTCGCCAACCGCTCCGTAGGCAAGCTCGGACGCCAACGTGAGCGCCTCAACGAGCCCACTGGCCTGCAAGGGTGTGCCGTTGACCGCCCCATTGACGACATCGGAAAACCCACGCAGAAGCTGGCTGGTGATGACGCCGGAATTACCCCGGGCACCGAGCAGCGCTCCCTGGGCAAACGCTTTCATGACCGCACCCGCTGGTGGCAGGGCAGCTCCGGCAACAACAGCCTCCGGCATGACTACTTCTACCGCTTGAAAGGCCGACTCCATCGTGAGGAACAGGTTCGTGCCGGTGTCACCGTCAGGGACCGGGAAAACGTTGAGTCCGTCGATTTCCGCACGGGTTTCGCCCAGACCCTCGAGTGACTTCAAAGCCCACGATCGGATTACCGAGGCGTCCAGTGACTCGCTCATACCGTCTCCGTCCAGCCTTGCTCGTGCGGGCGCGTTCTCATCAGTCCCAGCAGCCTAGTCCGATCAGACGCCTGACTGCCTGCATCTTGCACCCCTCGGGTACGCTTTGACAGGAGCGTGGGTTTCACCCTGCCCACAAGTAGGACTGAGAACAAGCAAGCCCAGAACGACAAGTAAGCACAGAGTGACTAGCAAGCCCAGAACGACTGAGTAGACAACCCAAGGCACGGTCGCATCGGATTTGGCGCGGCCGTACGCCCCGTAACTGTGATTGCCGTTGGATCAACGGCAATGAGACGATCAACAGGAGTTAACCGTGGCTGCGAATTGCGACGTGTGCGGCAAAGGCCCAGGCTTCGGCCACAGCATCTCGCACTCACACCGACGCACTAAGCGCCGCTGGAACCCCAATATCCAGCGCGTGCGCACACTAGTTGGTGGAGCACCGAAGCGATTGAACGTCTGCACTGCTTGCCTCAAGGCTGGCAAGGTCACCCGCGCCGTCTGACGTCGTCGACTTCGCAACCGAACGACCAGTCAGTGACCCCCGTTAGCTGAAGTGGTCAAAACCGCCCGGACTCTGCCACTGCGCACCGTCAACACGAACCTCCGGTGAGCGTCCCGCAAGCTCCTCCACCACTCCTATTGGTCGGAATCCTTCCGGCATGACGATGCCTGGTGGGAATGTTGCCACGAGGCCGTGGTCGTCTCCGCCGGTTAGAATCCAGTCCATCGGATCGGCGTTGAACGCTGAGGCGGCGTCCTGGACAGGTGCATCAACGGGTAGCGAGTCGGTGCTGACCGCCATCACCGCCCCCGATGCGCGGGCAAGGTGGCCGATGTCGGCGACCAAACCATCGCTGACATCGATCATTGATGTCGCTCCCGCCAACGCAGCCGCCTTCCCGGCCGCGTAGGGCGGTTCCGGGAACCGGTGGGCGGCGACCAATGCCCTCGGTGCAGTGAATCCGCGGCCAAGGATGAATAATCCAGCAGCAGCCCAGCCAACGCGGCCAGCCAGCGCAACTACATCTCCTGGTTTGGCCCCAGCTCGACGGACCGCGTCACGGCCGCCAAGATCGCCTAGCGCCGTTGCCGCCACCGTGATTGCGGCACCACCAGAAAGGTCGCCACCCACCACCGCGGCATTCACCATTCGGCACTCCACGACGAGGCCGTCGGCGAAGTCCAGCACCCAAGCTACCGTCGTCGTCGCTGGGAGCACGAGACCAACAACCAAGGCAGTCGGGTCTGCACCCATGGCGCAGATGTCGCTGAGGTTGGCGCCGGCCAGTCGACGGCCAACGTCGTGCCCACGAGACCACTCCCGCTTGAAATGCTTGCCTTCCACCATCAAGTCCGTACTCACGACGCAGCGTGCATCGGGGGTAGCAATGACCGCGGCATCGTCACCGGGGCCGACGAGCACCGATTCGTTCTGCTCCAGTCGCCGCGTCAATACATCGATCAGCTGGTGCTCGCCGAGGTCACCAACCAACTGATCGGGTGTTACCTCATCCACGGCTGCTCCCCTGTCAATGTCACACGCGTCTACGCTCATCCTTGTGTACCGACCGTCGGCAATCATGGGCCGGGCCGCTCTTGGTCGCGTCCACCTAGGGCTTGGGACGGCATTGATACTCGTTCTCGCAGGGTGCTCGCGACCGGTCGCAGTGCCGGCGCCCGCTCCGACCGCCCCCCAGATTCAGGACGTCTGCACAGCGTTGTCGGGCCAACTGCCGACCGAGGTAGACGGCCAGCGACGGCGAACCACAGACCCTCAGATCAGCACCACTGCCGCCTGGGGCTCGCCACCCATAACGCTGCGATGCGGTGTGGACCAACCGGCGGGTCTGACTCCGACGAGCGAGTTGATCACGATCAACGGTGTCGATTGGTATCCAGAACAGCTCTCGGCCGGGTACCGATTCACGACGACGGGCCGAATGGCCAACGTGGAGGTGTCAGTCCCGGCCAAGTACCAACCCGAGACGAACGCCCTCGTCGATTTGGCGACCGCCGTGACCGCGTCGGATCCGGGAGCCTCGTAGCACGTGCCGTTACCGCAAACCACGGCGGAATTTGCGTACCTGGCCGGTGCGCCAATCGGAGTGATCGTTGTGCCAGCCTTCGTAGTCAACGAAGAACCTGGACCGATTGACCATGGCGTGTCCAATAACGTCCGAGGACCTCACCCGGTACTTCGCCTGCAACCACCGAACGAGGGCCTGGCCTGCGCGCACCTGTCGTTTGCGGGCCAGGATGTTGTTCGCTGAACGCATCTCGACGAACTCGATGCCGATACTGCGGTGGTTAAGTCCGATCGCCCCCCTGCACATGATCCGCAGGGGCGCTTGCTGGTAGATCCTGCCGGACTTTGCGACGACGAAGTGTGTGCAGTTGCCTGGACTTTCCGGTTTGCTCCCAGCTGGGCCCAGCCCGCGAGAGTTGTTTGCGAAGAAGTTGTGGACGGAGGTGTAGTCGTTGCTGACGGTGTAGTGCAGCACGATTTGCCTAACGGTGGTCAGTCTCCACGTCCTCGTGCGATAGTGCCGCCACGCGTAACCGGCCATCTGGCGCTTGCGCTTGGCTCCGTAGGGAATCGGGTCAGCGACAATCGTTGGCCGGGGCGCACCGGCGATTGTCGGCAGGCGTTCGGCCGCAGGTCCGGTCGCGGTCATGGATGCTATGCCGAAGGCAGGCTCACCAACCATGCCGCCGAGAAGTAGTGAAACCGCGGCAACTCCGACTGTGGCAAACGTTCGAACCGTGGTCATTGCAGGCCCGTCCCTCGCTCCAAGGCGATTTTGATGAGGTGATCGATGAGTTCGGGGTAGGAGACGCCTGAGTCCTGCCACATGCGTGGGAACAACGAGATCGACGTGAAGCCGGGCATGGTGTTGATCTCGTTAATGACGGCATCACCGTCCTCGGTCAGGAAGAAATCGACCCTCGCCAGACCGTCACATCCCAGCGCATCGAACGCCCGAACGGCGAGTTCGCCGAGTTCCTTATGGACCGCTTCGGGTAAATCAGCCGGGACTGTCAGGGTCGCGGAGTCGTCCAGATACTTTGCCGCGAAGTCGTAGAACTCGTGGCCGCCATGGACAGTGATTTCCGCACAACGACTGGACAGCGGTGGCTCGTAGCCCAGGCTGGCCAAGACCCCACATTCGATCTCTCGAGCGTGCTCCACCGACTCTTCGATGATCAGTTTGTGATCCTGTTTGCGGGCCTCCTCGATGGCGGCTGGAACAGCATCGAGGTCGTGCACCTTGGAGATGCCAACACTTGATCCAGCCCGTGCCGGCTTGACGAAGACAGGGAACCGCAACGTTGCGATCTGCGCAAGCGCCTCCTCGCGGTCTCTGGTCCATTTGCTGTCGCTGATTCCAACATAACGGCCGACCGGCAGTCCGAAGGCGGCCAGCAGGAGTTTGGTCGTCTGCTTATCCATGGTGGCTGCCGAGGCAAGGACACCGGAACCCACGTAAGGCACGTGGGCCAGTTCCAGCGCACCCTGGATCGTGCCGTCCTCGCCAAAGGGACCGTGCAGAACAGGAAACACAACATCGACATCGATCGTCGAGGCAGATCCGGCCGTGGCACTGGGACCCAAGCCGATCGTCGCGGCAGGCTCATCACCGGTGATGCTGGGCAAATTGTCACCCTGGCGAGCCCAGTCGGCTGGGTCATCACTGACGCGGTGCCAAGAACCGGTCCGACTGATCCCGACTGCCGTAACGTCGTACCGTGTCCGGTCGATGGCGGCCAAGACGCTGGCTGCCGACAGACAAGAGATGCTGTGCTCGCTGCTTTGGCCACCGAAAATGACCGCAACGCGCACGCGCACATTCGAGCCGACAGACGTCACGGTGCAGACCATACGCGCCGCGGCTGGCTATTCCGCTGCACCGCTTCCTTGTTCCGCCTTCGGGTCGCGCGACATCAAGTTGCCCAGCATCTCCCGAGGCGGCATCCCGTGGTGCACCACCTGGACGACCTGTTCGGTGATGGGCATGTCGACACCGTTGCGGGTGGCGAGGTCCAGCACGGACTGGCAACTTTTGACGCCCTCGCACGTCTGCTTGGTTTGCTCGATGGTCTCCTCGACCGTGAGCCCGCGGCCCAGGTTCTCGCCGAACGTGCGGTTACGAGACAGCGGTGATGTGCAGGTGGCGATCATGTCGCCGATCCCGGCAAGACCGAGGAATGTCAGCGGATTCGCGCCGAGGGCTGCGCCGAGGCGCGACATCTCAGCCAAACCACGGGTGATCATGGATGCCTGGGAGTTCTCACCGAATCCCATTCCGTAGGCCATGCCGTTGGCCAACGCGATGACGTTCTTGACCGCCCCGGCCAGCTCGGTGCCCACCACATCGGGGGTCCAGTAGGGCCGGAAGTATGCCGTGGTGACGGCGAGGGCCAACTTCTGCGCATTCTCGGGGCTCGCGCACGCAACCGTGGTCGCAGCGGGCTGGCGCTGGACGATCTCTCGGGCCAGATTGGGGCCTGACATTGTGGCGGCGTATTCGGGCGAGACTTCAGCGACCTCCGCAATGACCTGGGTCATCCGCAGGCAGGTTCCGAGTTCGATGCCTTTCATCAGGCTGACCAGGATCGCGCCTTCCGGAATGAAGCTCTTCCAAGCCTTCAGATTCTCACGCAATGTTTGAGAGGGGATCGCCAGGAGGACGATCTCCGCGTCTCGCAGCGCCTCCTCGGGGTCAGTGGTAGACGTAATGCTCGGGGGCAACTCAAAACCGGGTTGGTAGACCTTGTTCTCGTGCAAGCGCGTGATGCTATCGGCGACTTCAGGTTCCAATGCCCAGGTCACGACCTCACCGCCAGCGTCAGCGGTCACCATTGCCATGGCAGTTCCCATCGAGCCGCTACCCATAATCGTTACCCGTGTCATCGCTTGACTCCTGTCGTGCTTCTCGGTGGTTCTTTTGGTTGAGTGTTGCTGTCTGGTCGGTAGTACTGCCTAGCTGGTCGCGGGCTATGTGCTCGCTGTGGCTGAACCGGGTTGACCTCCGGCCTGGGCCTTGCGCCATTCTCGGTAGTCAAGATGATCGGGGGGTGCGTCTTCACCGCGCAACTCCGCCAGCAGAACGGTGATCGCTTCAATGATCCGGTCGGTGGCTTCATGTAACAACTCGCGGGTGATCTCCTTCCCGCGAAAGTCGTCGAGATCAACAGGCGGACCAACATTCGTGCGCATGAGTTTGCGTGGAAGGATCTTGAATTCGTTCTTGTAAGCGCCCATCACCTCCTGGGGACCCCACTGGGCCATCGGGATGACCGGGGCACCGGTCTCCAGCGCCAAGTGGGCCGCTCCAGTTCTGCCCTTCATGACCCAGTACTCGGGGTCCCGCGTCATGGTTCCCTCCGGATAGACGACGACGCACTCGCCCGCGTTGATGGCGTCAATCGCGGCGCTGATTGCAGCCCTGGGGTCGTCGGACTCGCGGAAGACCGGTATCTGGCCTGCGCCGCTCATGATCTGTCCGAGAAAAGGAACCCGGAACAGCTTCTCCTTGGCCATGAATCGCGGTGGCCGCCCGGCGTCCCACAGCGTGTGGCACACATTCATCGGGTCGAACCAGGACATGTGGTTGATCGCCACGATGACGCCGTCGTTGGGTGGATAGGTTGCGCTGAGGATCTCGAGGTTGCGGCGTTCACGACGGGTCCAGACTGTCATGAACGGTGCAATGGTCATGACCGCAAACCGATAGAACGGACCGAGGTGTCGAGCCCCGTGCCTGCGCGCTCCCACTTGGCGATCTCCCCCTTTCTAGTTGCGCCTGATCGTGCCGGGTTTGTGTCGCTGTGTCGATCCGAATACCGACATCGGTGCCACGCGCCATCGATGTCATCGAACCGTAGTGACACCATTCCACGGTGCACCCGAAGCAACCAAACAACAGCGGCGGATGGACCGTCGTGGTGCCGGTCAAAGAACTCGCACGTGCAAAGAGCCGCCTTGGTTTATCCCACGATGGCCAGCGAGCACCACTGGCCCTCGCGTTCGCCAAGGATGTCCTGCACGCCTGCCTGACCGCGTCAGGCGTCACTCGCGTTTTCGTTGTTTCCGGTGACGCAACGGTCTTGGCGACAGCTAGAGCAGCGGGGGCGCAAGCAATCACCGACCGCGATGACGAGGGCGCAGATTCCGCACGCAGTTCGTTGAACGCCGCGCTTGGGCGAGCGGAAGACTGGATCCGCCAACTGGACGCGGGTGCACGCTTGGCTGTGATTGCGGGCGATCTAGCTTGCGCGACACCTGAGAGCATCGACCAAGCCCTGGCATCGGCGGCCAGTTACCCGCGCTGCTTCGTCTCGGACCATTCAGGCACTGGCACCACGGTATTGACCGCTAACACGCACCAACTCCTCCGCCCGATGTTTGGCGATGGATCGGCCGCGGAGCATCGTCGGTCGGGTGCTCGAGATTTGACGGTCGGCACTCCCGCGCAACTTCGTCTCGACGTCGACACAGCGGACGATCTCCGGCGCGCTGCCGAATCAGGACTCGGCCCAAACAGTCGACGGGTCCTGCGTCAGCAGGGTTCGCTGCTGTTGGACTAAACCGCGCTCGGGGTTTTAAAGCGCCCAACAACGCAGGAGCGGGATCGAACCTTGGGGTCCGATCCCGCTCCTGCGTTGTTGCCAAGTCGTTACGTCACTTCTTGGCTGATGCCTTCTTGGCCGGTGCCTTCTTGGCCGGTGCCTTCTTGGCCGGTGCCTTCTTGGCCGGTGCCTTCTTGGCCGGTGCCTTCTTGGCCGGTGCCTTCTTCGCCGGTGCCTTCTTGGCGGGCGCCTTCTTGGCGGGCGCCTTCTTAGCTGGCGCCTTCTTCGCCGGTGCCTTCTTCGCCGGTGCCTTCTTAGCTGGCGCCTTCTTAGCTGGCGCCTTCTTGGCTGGTGCGGCCTTCTTAACTGCCGCCGCCTGCTTCGCCACTGCCTTCTTCACCGGTGCTGCTTTCTTCGCAGCGGCGGCACGGCCGGTCTTCACCACACTCTTGAACTCCGCTCCGGCGCGGAAGCGTGGAACGTGGGTCGCCTTGATCTTGACGATGGCACCCGTGGACGGGTTGCGCCCCGTACGTGCACGTCGCGACGCCTTCTCGAAGATTCCGAATCCGGTGATCGCAACTTTCTCACCGCTCGCGACTGCCTGTTGGATGGAACCAATGACCTCTTCCACCGCGTCCTGCGCCTGCTTGCGATTGAGCTCTAGTCGTTCTGCAACACGATCAATGAGTTCTGCCTTGTTCACAACAAATCCTCCGTCGGGGGGCTTCTCCGGGCTGTTGTGCCCGGCAAGCGCGAGGCTAGACGGAGCACACAGGTCTAATTGGATGCCACGCCGTAACCGCTCCCGACGAAAGATCGCCACAAGTGCCTACCGCACAGCGCATCCATGCTTCCACGTCCGAGATCAACAGGCAACGAGAACGCACCGAATGACTTCAGATGGTCGTCGGCAAGTACGACGGCCGCGATGCCTCGAAAGCCGTGATGTCCGGCTCATGGCGCAAGGTGATACCAATGTCATCGAGACCTTCCAGCAATCGCCATCGCACATAGTCATCAATGATGAACGGCTCATCAATTCCGTCTGCTTGGACTCGACGCTCCACCAGATTGACCGTGATGTGCGCACCGGGCTGCTCGGCCATGAGTTGCCACAATCGCTCAATCACCGCTTGGTCAACCTCCGCGGCAAGCAGTCCACCCTTTCCCGCATTGCCACGGAAGATGTCCGCGTACCGACTCGACAACACGACCTTGAAGCCGTAGTCCTGTAGCGCCCACACAGCATGTTCGCGAGAGGACCCCGTGCCGAATTCGGGTCCGGCCACCAGCACCGATCCGGAACTGAACGCCTGATCATTCAACACGAAATCCGGATCGTTGCGCCAAGCCGAGAAGAGCGCATCTTCATATCCGTGACGAGTGACCCGCTTGAGGTAGGCGGCCGGGATGATCTGGTCGGTGTCGACGTTGCTGCGTTGCAACGGGACTCCAACGCCGGTGTGAACCGTGAACTTCTTCATGACAACTCCTCAGTCTGTTGACCGTCAGCCGGCCAGCGGCTCAAGGTCGGTGGGTGCGGCCAGGTGGCCAAGGACGGCGGTGGCGGCCGCGACTGGCGGCGATACGAGGTGCGTTCGCCCGCCAGGCCCCTGCCGACCCTCGAAGTTGCGATTCGAGGTGGAGGCACTCCGCTCGCCAGGGGTCAACTTGTCCGGATTCATCGCCAGACACATTGAGCAACCCGCCTGACGCCACTGGGCTCCCGCTTCGATGAATACCTTGTCCAGGCCCTCGGCCTCGGCAGCAAGGCGCACCCGAACCGAGCCAGGGACAACCAGCATGGTGACGTTGTCTGCCACCTTGCGGTCGCGGACAACGTCGGCCGCCGCTCGCAGGTCTTCGATCCGACCGTTCGTGCACGAGCCAAGAAACACCGTGTCAACGGCGATGTCTCGAAGTGGTGTTCCGGCTTCGAGTCCCATGTACTCAAGTGCTCGACGGGCCGCAGCGGCCTGGCCGGGATCGGTAAAGTCAGCCGGGTTTGGCACGCTCGCCGACAAGGGCACGCCCTGGCCCGGGTTGGTGCCCCAGGTGACGAATGGCGAGAGCGAGGACGCGTCGATGACCACCTCAGCGTCGAACTCGGCATCATCGTCGGTGGACAAAGCTCGCCACGCTGCCATCGCCTCATCCCATTGCGCGCCCACCGGTGCCTTGGGTCGACCCGCCAGATAGGCGAACGTCGTCTCGTCAGGCGCGATCATGCCTGCCCGCGCTCCGGCCTCGATCGACATGTTGCAGATCGTCATTCGGGCTTCCATGGACAGGGCTCGGATTGCCTCTCCGCGATATTCCAGGACAAAACCCTGGCCACCGCCGGTGCCGATTTCGGCAATCACCGCCAGGATCAGATCCTTGGCCGTGACACCCTCCGGCAACGCACCATCGATAGTTATCGCCATTGTCTTGAAGGGCTTCAACGGCAGGGTCTGCGTCGCCAGGACGTGCTCGACTTCGCTGGTTCCGATGCCGAATGCCAAGGCACCGAACGCTCCGTGTGTGGACGTATGGCTGTCCCCGCACACGACCGTCATGCCCGGTTGAGTAAGACCCAACTGCGGACCGACGACGTGCACGATGCCTTGCTCAACGTTTCCCAGCGAATAGATGGGCACGCCGAACTCCTCGCAGTTGCGTCGCAGGGTCTCCACCTGGGTGCGCGATACGGGATCGGCTATCGGCTTGTCGATATCCACGGTCGGAACGTTGTGATCCTCGGTCGCTACCGTCAGCTCGGGGCGACGCACCGGACGCCCAGCCTCACGAAGGCCATCAAATGCCTGTGGACTGGTCACCTCGTGGATGAGGTGAAGGTCGATGTAGAGCAGATCTGGTTCGCCAGCCGCACTCCGGACAACGTGCTGATCCCACACCTTCTGCGCCAATGTGCGGCCCATGATTCCTCCTGCTCGACCAAGACCCGTCGTTGGCGGGCGGATCGCTATTGTGCGCACCCTTTCACCCATTCGTGGACTTGACGTCTCACTATGCGAGACAGCAGTATCATTGTATGGACATTTTCGAGGATTCGGCCGGCAGCGGGGTGGGCGTTATTGATAAGTCCGTCCTAGTGCTTGGTGCCCTCGAAGATGGGCCACTAAACCTTGCGGGGCTGGTCTCAACGACCAAACTCCCCCGGCCTACCGTGCATCGACTCGCCATGGCCCTGGAGCACCATCGGCTCATCGGCCGTGACGCCAAGGGTCGTTTCACCCTCGGGCCCCGCCTCGCGGAACTCGCCGCTGCCAGTGGCGACGATCGACTGCTGGCTGCCTCCGCTCCGATCCTCAATGTGCTGCGCCAGCAGACGGGCGAAAGCACCCAGTTGTACAAGCGCCGTGGTGACCAACGGATATGTATTGCGGCGGCGGAGCGTTCCTCAGGCCTGCGCGACACCGTCCCGGTTGGATCAGTTCTCTCCATGAACGCAGGGTCAGCTGCTCAAGTGCTGCTGGCGTGGGAAGATCCCGAGCGAATCAACAATGGCCTGCAGGACGCGCGCTTTTCTGCCAGCGAGTTGGTCACGGTCAGGAAGCGCGGGTGGGCACAAAGCGTTGCCGAGCGCGAGGCGGGTGTCGCCAGTGTGTCAGCGCCCATTCGTGGTTCCGGCGGGCGCGTGATCGCGGCGATTTGCGTCAGTGGCCCACTGGAGCGGTTGAGCCGAACTCCCGGGCGGCTCCACGCGGCACAGGTGTTGGCGGCGGCGGACAAGCTGTCCGAAGCTGCTCGGCGAGGTTCTCCTGGTGGGTCGTCAGCCAGACGCAAGTAGCGCCGACAGGCGTTGGCTACAGCGAGGAGTGCATCTCCCATACCAAGACCTCGGCACCGGGTTCGCCCGCGACTATGCTGAGTTGTCCTGCATCGGTAATCCTGGCCGCATCGCCGGTGAGCAGGATCTGCCCACTTTCCAGTTGAATCTGCCCACGCGCAACAAAGACGTGCAAGAACCGTGCGTCCGGCAACTGACTGCGCCGCCCCGCCGGGAGTCTGCCGGCCAGTAGACCCGCGCCCCGCTGACGAAGGGCAATGGCACGGACGTCGGCGTGCTTGGGCAGTCCTGACGCGACCACCACGAGTTCGCCCCCATCAAGCTCGTTGGAGATGTCGAGATGCTGGTAGCTAGGTTCGATTCCACGCTGCTCGGGTGCGACCCACATCTGCACGAAGTGCACTGGTTCGGCGTGTTCGTGACCGTCGATCCGCCACGAGTCGTTCTTCTCCGAGTGGTGAATCCCCCGTCCTGCGCTCATCCGTTGCGCCAGGCCCGGGTAGATAACTCCGCTGTTTCCCGCTGAGTCCTGGTGAACCAAGGAACCAGACAGGACCCAGGTCACGATCTCCATGTCTCGGTGCGGGTGGGTGTCAAACCCGGTTCCCGGCGCAACGACATCATCGTTTGAGACGAGTAAATGGCCGAAGTGAGTGTTCAGGGGGTCGTAGTGCTGCCCGAACGAGAACGAGTGCCGCGAGGTCAGCCACTGCGTGTCTGTCGAGAAACGCTGGAGCGCCGGCACGACGACGACCTTGGCGCCAACACGGCCCGACCGAGCGCCCCCGCCTTCAGTGGTCAATGAGGACCTGCCGTTCCTCCGCCTTGGTCGGCAAGACTCGGAAGGCGACGATGGCACCTGCGAAACAGATGACTGCGGCAACGATGCTGGTGACGCTGAAGGCATCGGTGAAGGCCGTGCGGGCTGCGAGCAACATCTGGTCGGCAATGTCTTGCGGCTGCTCCGCTATTGCCCCAACGGTTGAGCTCAGGGAGTCGTCCACTGCCGCGCTGGCATCGGTTGGCAAGCCCGCCGGTACGACCACAATTGCCCGGTAGTACGCACCGAGGACGGTCCCCAGGATGGCAATTCCGAGCGCGGCGCCTAGCTCGTAGGCAGTCTCGGACACCGCTGCGGCAGCACCCGCCCGATCCGGTGGGGCCGCCGCCAGAATCGCATCCGACGTCCCGGTGAGGGAGACCCCGAAGCCGAGGCCGACCAGCACGATCGCGAAGGTCACCGGTGCAACCCCAGTCGCGTGAACCAGGCCCAAGATCAACAGACCGAACGCACCCAGGGTGATGCCACCACCAATTGCCATCCGCCGGCCATAGATGGCGATGATGCGACTCGCACTCAATGCGCCGACGAGCGCGCCGATTTCTGCCGGCAGCAACTGGAAGCCTGCCTGCAACGGGCTATCGCCAAGGGCAAGCTGGAATTGCTGAGCGAGGAAGAAATACACCCCCATCAGCCCGAAAACGCTGATCAGGTCGGCGGAAACCGCTCCGCCGAAGGCCGGGATCCTGAACAGCCTGATGTCGATCAAGGGGGTTTCCAGATACAACTGTCTACGCGCAAACCACACCATCAACGCGATCCCGACCACCAGCATCGCCCACGCATCGGTGTTCCCCAGCCCGGAGATCGCCAGTTCCTTGACACCGGCGATGAACGCGATGATTCCCACCAGCGAGAGCGCCACGCTGAGAAGGTCGATCGGCCCCGGGTTCGGATTGCGCGACTCGCGCAGCGCCCACCAGCCGATGCCAATGATCACGATCACGATGGGCACGTTGACCAAGAACACCGAACCCCACCAGAAGTGCTCCAGCAGGACGCCGCCGAGCAACGGACCGAGTCCACCACCGGCAGCAGCCACGGCGGCCCATACCCCGATTGCGAAGCTTCGCTCCTTGGCGTCGGGAAAGGTGTGGCGAATAAGCGACAGTGTGGAAGGCATGAGCGTCGCGCCAGCAACGCCGAGCAGCGCCCGCGATGCGATCAGCGTGGCTGCTGTCGGCGAGAACGCCGCGAGCACCGAGACCAGCCCGAAAAACACCAGTCCGATGATCAGTAACCGCTTGCGTCCGATGCGGTCGCCGATGTTGCCCATCGTGATGAGCAGACCGGCGAGCACGAACGAGTAGATGTCGCCGATCCACAGCAACTCGGTGGGAGTTGGAGCCAGATCGGCAGACAGGCTCGGAATTGCCAGCGCCAGAATCGTGTTATCGACCGCGACCAGCAGAACTGCCAGGCTCAGAGCAGCTAGGGCCCACCACCTGCGCGGGTCTCGCTGCCCGACCGGCACGGATTCCTGGCTCACCGGCCCATCATGGTGCAACGAAGCCAATGATCACCCAGTGACCAGAACTGACTGCAGACACTGCAGACAGGGATCTAGCCGACGTCGTGCATCCAGCGCACCGGTGCGCCGTCCCCGGCGTATCGGAACACTTCCAACTCCTCGTCCCACGCCGTGCCGATCAGCGCCTGAATCTGCGACGCCAGGTCCGCACCACCGGATGCCCTCGACATCGCCGACCGCAGTTGCTCCTCGTTGACCACGACGTCACCGTGAGCACCCATTGACCCACGGAAGATTCCCAGGCTGGGCGTGCAGGCGTACCGCTCCCCTTCGGTGTGAACTCCTGGGTTCTGCGTGACCTCAAAGCGAAGCCCCGGAAAAGCCCGCAGTTCTGACGCGATCTGGCCAGCCATTCCGGCTGCAGCCGTGAATGCGGAGTCCGCGCGATGAGTCCCCGGCAAGACGGGCTGCGCGGACCAGTTGAGCCGAAAGCTCGTTCCGAGCAGATTGGCCAGTGCCCATTCGACGTGGGGCAGCAAGGATCGCGGGCAGGAGTGAATGAAGACCACACCACGCAAAGCGGGCACGTCAGAACCACTCCGCACCGAAACAGGGTGCATGACTGACACCTTTGACCTCCTTGCTCTCAGGTTCGCCTTCCCCAGCGTCCTGTGAGCCCTTGAAGTCCAGGCGTTTGTGGCAGCATACCCATGCGATCTCGATTCCCCAACCCTCTGGCCACTGGCGTGGCTCCCGGTTCGGATGGTTCGACGAGTGCCCGAGACGATCGGCCGATGCCAATGCGGCTCGATCGGTTCGGCTCGTTAGCCTGTCGGGATGATCTCAACCCCCGACGGGCCTCCGAACGAGGCGCCACACACGTGGAGCCGCTTTGTAGCGGTAGGTGATTCCTTCACCGAAGGCCTCGAGGATCCCGGAACCGACGGCCGCCACCGCGGTTGGGCCGACCGGCTCGCCGAGCAGCTCGGCGCTATCAACCCGGATTTCCACTACGCGAACCTTGCGATCCGAGGTCGAAGAGTTCCAGCGATCGTGAGCGAGCAAGTTCCGGCTGCTATCGCCCTCGAACCTGACTTGCTGAGCATCGCCGCTGGTGTCAACGACGCGATGCGCACGTCCTGGGACCTACCCGCTACTGCCGAGTTGATGGAGGACGCCGTTCGCGACGCGAAAGCACACGGTACCGATGTCCTACTCGTGTCATTCGGCAACCCAAGCCGGCGATCAGCCAGTCTGCGCACGATCACCAGACGGCTCGCTGAGTACCGAGAGATCCTGCTCGCCATAGCCCATGACCAGCAGTGCTACATGCTCGACTTCTGGCCGGAGACAGCTTTCGATGATCCGCGCTTCTGGGCCGAGGACCGACTCCATCTCAACGCTTCGGGACACGAGCGAGCCGCCGCGGCCGCGCTGGAGGTCCTCGGACTCGGCGATGGATCCTGGCGGGCACCGCTGGAACCCACCGACCCGCTCTCCCGAGCCCAGGCCCTGCGCGGCCATGCCCGATGGACAGGCAAACACCTTGCCCCCTGGATCGGTCGCCGGGTCACCGGCCGCAGCTCCGGCGACGACGTTGACCCCAAGCGCCCCACCTTCGAACCGATGTAGTCAAACGGATACCGGTCGAGGCACCAAGCGCTGGCGAGGCCAGCTACCCAAACGGGGTGGGATAGAGCGCGCGAGCAACCAACGGTGGCCGGAACTGCTCCCAGGTTCCTTCGCGTTGACCCAGCCGATCAGCCACAGCCCACAGCACCGCAGGGTCATGGCCATAGCCGAGGTGACTCGACCAGACGGAGATGTTCTCGTGGGTGTCGTCGGCTGGTTCGACGCAAGCGCGCCAATCGACGATGCCGTCGAGGCGTGAGTAGATCGACGTAGAGGGCACCGGCAGTGGCGGCAGCACGGACTCATGCTCGGGCATCTCGTGCGGCAACGCGTGGAAGCGAGTGAACCGAGAGTACAGGCGCACGGAGCGGGCTTGCCGCGGATGGTTCAGCGCATACGGGCTACCCATGGTGATCACTTGGCGAACAGCATCCGGGGTCTGCCGGGCGACCGCGCGGGCGAATACACCTCCTAGGCTCCAGCCCACGATCGACACAGGCTGGCCAAACTGGTCAGCCAACTGCTCGACGAGCGGTAGTAGACCCTTCAGCACTCTGCGCGTCGGACCAACGTTGACCCCAAAGCCCCACCCAGAGACGTTGTATCCGAGTCTCTTCAGGTAACGGCGCAAAGGGAGAGTGGAGATGTCGCCGGCGCCGAAGCCGGGCAGCGCCAACACTGGCTGACCGTGGGCCCTCGGCGCGGTGGACAACCACGGCCACGCCGCCGCCAGACAACCAAAGGTGGCAATCGACCGCGCATGGTCGGTCAAGAAGAAGGGCAACGGCGTGGTCAACCCGGGTACTGAATCGTCGGGGTCGTAGGGACTGCCCGGGTACCAAGCCTCCGCTGGTGATGACGCGGCATCCACCGACGACATCGTGGTGGCCACTCCGCCTAGCTGAACGACACCTGTGGCGGCGAGGCCTGGCCTTCCGGCGCCTGGTAGAAGTCGCGCTTGCTGACTTTGGCGAACCCGTTGAAGAACATCCATGGCATCGTCACGACCAGGGTATTCAGGCGGGAAACAGCGTCGTTGTAGTACTGCCGGGCGAACGCCAACTGGTTCTCAGTGTCGCTGAGCTGGCCCTGCAGTTGCAGGAAGTTCGTCGACGCCTTGAGGTCGGGGTAGTTCTCCGCTACCGCCATGACGTTGACCAGAGAACGATCCAACGCTGCCTCGGCGGTTGCCTTCTGTTCGACAGTGCCGCTGGCGGCCGCCTTACTGACCTGCGCCCGAGCCTCGGTCACGGCCTCGAATACGCCCTTCTCGTGGGAGGCGTAGCCCTTCACTGTCTCGACCAGGTTGGGCACCAAGTCAGCACGGCGAGTCAATTGCACGTCGATGCCGCCGAGCGCCTCCTGGGCCGAGATATCAGCTCTGCGAAGCTTGTTGAAGCCAACCACCGCAAAGATCGCTGCCAGCACGATCAACACGATGATGATGATCAGGACTATCGTCATTCGGACCACTCCCGTTCGCTCTGAAGTCGAAACCTATCGTTACGTGGACTCACCAGGACCCGCCGCCGCCACCGCCGCCGCCGCCGCCCATTCCGCCGCCGCCACCACTGGATGAGGACTGCGAGGCTTGGTAGGTGCTGATTGAAGCAGACAGCGTGGAGTCGAAGTCAGAACCGAAACTACCGCCCGCGTCGTACGGATTGCCCCATACCCCGTAGCCGTACGGGTACCAGAAGGGCAGCGGAGGTTCGCTGTTGGTGTACATCCGGTACTTCTCTGCCCACTTGTCCGCCACACCGAACGCAACGGCAAACGGGATGTAGCTGATGAACAGATCCTTGTTGGCGGCGAAATCGAACCGATCCTGCGACGACGGTGTCGACAGGAGCCGTTCGAATCCGACCGAGCGCGACCACAAGTCCCGGCCCGTGTCTGTTCGGCGGGTGCCCACGCCGGTGGCCAGCAGGCCGAACCCACCGATGGCGAATCCGGCGAAGGGCAAGCCAAGCATCGTTGGCCCGACAAAACCAATGAAGCCCACGATGGCGAGGACGAAAGCGGCGAACCAGAGTGCTTTGCCGAGCATTTCGATGCCACTGGTCTTGACGAATCCGCCGCTCTTGGCCCAGTTCTTCGTCGCGCTGCCGATTTCTGACTTTGCGCCAGCAAGAACCTCACCAGAGGCCTTGGTGCGGTCGGCCAGGAACCAATATCCCGGTGCCGTGACCCCCAGTTTGGTGGCGACGGCAATGGTGGTTCCGTCGATGCCGTTCCACATTTCCGGTGTGCCAGCGCCGGTTACCAGCCAGGACTTGTCGCCCCGCTGCTCCAACGTGACCAGGCGTTTGTCCGCCAAGTAGAACAACGTCGCGGCCAGGGCGTGCTTGCCAGTCTCTTCGCTGGCCATGTATACAACCTGAGGTGGGCCGAGGCCTTCCGGTGGCGCATACATGACAGGGAAACCCGGTTCGTCCTCCTTGGATTTGCGGGCCCAGAGGAAACCGACCACCAGGCCCACGCCAGTGAGTAGGACCACGATGATGACGACTGGCAGGTTGCGGCCGAGGATGGGATCCCACGCCACCGACCACGGCACGGTCGTGCGCGCGGGGGCCGGTGTGGGCAGGCCAGCCCGAACAGTCATGCCAGTGAATGGTGGGATCCCGGCGGCCGAGACATTCAGGGTCTGCGTGCCGGCACCGGTGACCTTGCAGGGTCCTGCGGCTGCGTTGGCGCCGGTGCCGGTGCCAGCGGAACACTGCACTTGCTCACTCGCGGCGGGCAGCGAAATCTGAACATCTGCCTGCTTGATGGTCATTTGCCATCCGTTGGCGATCACATTCCAGAAGAAGACCGATTGGGGCGGCGTTGCAGCGGTCCCCATGGTCGTGGCGAAGGTTTTGTCTTTGCCGGCGCTCGTCGGTGAGATGACTCCGGGGATCGAATAGGAAATGACGTAGGTGTGCGTGCCGGTATTGAGTAAGGCATCGGGATCGCCGATTTTGGCGACGTAGAACTGCTTACCCTTTTCCCAGCTCGTGCTGTATTGCGCAGCGGCGCCGTCCATGGTGATCGACTTGATCGTGGGGATGTAGCGGACGTGCGGATCAGAAGGATCTTGGACGTCGAAGTACCGGAAGATGCCATGGCGGGCAACGGGAAAGTTCACTGCGATGGTTTCGGTGGCGGTCATGTTGCCGTCGGCAGCAACCTGAATGTCGCCGGTGTATTTGCTGATGGTGGTCACTTCGGAGACAGTTCCGCTGGAACTGCTGCCGGTAACCAGCGGGTGCAGCAGACCGATCAGCGCCCCAACGACCAGCAGAACTAAGAAGAACACTCGCTTACCGGACATGACACTCCCATCGGCCAAGCAACCCAACACCCACTGGGCGTGATCAGTCTATTCCTCTTGCATTGCTTTGACTCACGAGCAATCGCAGCCGACCATCCCCTAAATGGGCCAAAGAGACCATGGTGTTCGAACATATGTTCGATAAACTTCCTTCATGGCACTCGCTACGGCTACCCCTCTACCGGCGAAAACCGCTGAATTGATCGATTCTGCGCGTCCGGTTAGCTACCGCCCTGGCGAACAACCGAACAGCTCAGCGGTTCTCGACGGCCACCTTCAACTCGTTCCGGAGTTGGGTGAGTTGTTGCCTGGTGGGGTCTTGAAACGGGGTGGTTGCGTCGGGGTCGCTGGCCGATCCGGTCGAACCTCACTACTCCTGCGACTACTTGCCGGGCCCATGGCGGCTGGAAGCTGGGCAGCAGTAATCGGAATTCCCGAGTTGAGTGCACTGGCAGCGGCAGAACTTGGTGTCACGCTAGATCATTTGGCGCTAGTCCCCGATCCAGGAACACCTTGGCTCGATGTCACCGCGGCGCTGCTGGACTGCCTGGACATCGTGGTGTTGAGCCCACCCAAGCGTTGTCGCCCAACCGATGCTCGGCGACTACTTGCTCGCGCTCGGCAGCGACAGAGTGTGTTGATCATCGTGGACGGCTGGACATCGACCGCCATGTCCCCAGGAACTTCACCGACCGCCTGCTGGCCGGAGTCCCCCGATCTCACCGTCGAGGCAACCGAGGTCGATTGGCAGGGTCTGCGGGTGGGGCACGGCTCCCTCCGCCATCGCTGCATCACCGTTGCGACTGCCGGTCGACGCCTCAACGGCCCACGGCGAGTGGGTCAACTACGGGCAGGTCGCTGATGGCGCGTTTCCTCGCCGCGTGGTTTCCCGACTGGTCAGTGACGGCTGCCGGGTATCGGCCCACCGAACCGGTCGCAGTTATCACCGGCGGACAGGTAGTGGCCTGTTCGGCAGCAGCGCGCCGAGAGGGCGTGCAGGTGGGACAACGTCGGCGAGAGGCGAAGCGGCACAGCCCCCTCGTCGTCATCCTCGATGACGAACCGCAACGAGACATCACCTCCTTTGAGCCTGTGGTCGCTGCCCTGACCCTCGCTGTCCCCCGACTTGAGGTGACCAGTCCCGGGCTGTGCACTATCGCGGCGGATGGGCCGGCACGCTACTACGGCGACGAATCGCAGTTGGCGCAACGACTGCAGCAATCAGTCAGTGAGGTGCTACCAGAAGGCACCGATCTGGTTCGGATTGGCCTTGCCGACAGTCGCTTCGCTGCTCAACTGGCCGCCAGCACTCAACCACCGGATCAGCCACCAACTCCGGTCCATGTAGTCCCGGCCGGTCAGACCAGCGATTTCTTGGCGCCCTTCCCGATCGCGACCCTTGGCATTGATGAACTCACCACCTTGTCGCGTCGGCTCGGTCTGCACACGCTAGGCCAATTCGCCGCGCTACCAGCAGCTGCGGTCCTGTCCCGGTTTGGCACAGCAGCGGCCGCCGCCCATCGCCTGGCGGCTGGGTTTACCGATCGACCATTGGCTATCCACGAGCAGGCCGAACCATTGCTGGTCAGCACGGAGTTAGACCCACCCGCACAACAAGTTGCGATGGCAGCTTTCGCCGCGCGGCCACTGGCAGAGGACCTCATCGCACTATTGACCCGCCGCGGTTTAGCCTGCACGCAGCTACGAATCGAGGTAGAGACCGAACACGCGGAAGTGTTGTCACGGTTGTGGCGAGCAACCACAGTGTTCGATGTCAGCACCATTGTGGAGCGTGTTCGCTGGCAACTAACGGGCTGGCTTGAGCCGGGTGGAAGCGATCCCGTTCCCACCGCTGGCATCGCCGTACTGCGGTTGGCGGCCGACGAGGTCGCCGACTGTGCCGACCTACAGATCAGCCTCTGGGGAGAACTGTCCGAGCGGGATCGTCGAGCTATCCGTGGGATTGATCGAGTGCGCGGCCTACTCGGCCCCGATGGCGTCATGACTGCGGTGACACGGGGTGGGCGCTCCCCCACCGAGCAGACGCAACTCGTCCCCTGGGGTGAACCGACTCCGACCGCCCCACCAACCATGCCGTGGCCGGGGGTGATTCCACCGCCTGCCCCCGCTCTGATCCATCCGGTGCCAGTTCCGGTGAAGGTCCACGGTGGCAACGGCCCAGTGGGGATCAGCAGTCGAGGCGATATCAGCGATACCCCCACGCGCATCCAGGTACCTGGCGGGCAGTGGCGAGCCATCACCGCCTGGGCCGGGCCCTGGCTCGCCGACGAACGTTGGTGGGACCCACCCACCCATCGTCGGCAGGCACGGTTTCAACTGCTGACCACCAACCGGGAGGCCACCGATCACAGTGCCCATCTCTGCATCGTGCGAAGCAACCAATGGTGGATCGAGGCCACTTATGACTAGGTCATCACGTCGGCGAACTACTGCGACGAAGCGCCGTCAGCGAGGAAGAATCAATGGCTGATAGCAGCGGGTATGCCGAGCTTCATGCCCATTCCTACTTCAGCTTCCTCGATGGCGTCAGCTCACCGGAAGACATGGTCGCCGAGGCGGTCCGACTCGACTTATCTGCCTTGAGTTTGGTCGACCATGACGGTTTCTATGGCGTCGTCAAATTTGCTGAGGCTGCTCGCAAAGTCGGCTTACCCACCGTGTTCGGCGCTGAACTCACCATCGGCGCCACCCAACGACCTAATGGTTTAGCCGACCCCGAGGGTGAACATTTACTCGTCTTGGCTCGTAATCCGGTCGGCTACGCACGCCTCAGTCGGGCGATCGCGACTGCCAATCTGGCCGGATCCAAGGGCAGGCCGGTTCTCAACTTATGGGACTTGGCCGATGCGCACGACGATCAATGGTTGGTGTCGACCGGTTGCCGGAAGGGAACTGTGCCGAACCGACTTGCACGGCAAGGTTCGGCCAGCGGCGGTCGAGCACTGGACGAGCTCATTGAGGTGTTCGGCCGCGACAACCTCATGGTGGAACTGTGGAATCACCACGACCCGACCGACGATGACCGCAACGACGAACTCACTCGCCTCGCGCAACAGCGGAATCTGCCGACCGTTGCGACCACCAATGCCCACTACGCGAGCCCAGGGCAACACCCGCTTGCGACCGCGACCGCAGCAATCCGGGCTCGCCGAGACCTTGGCGCGATGGATGGCTGGTTGCCCGCTTCACCGGCTGGATACTTGCGCTCGGCGGCCGAACAGCGGCGTCGATTCGCTGCCTACCCCGGTGCCGTGGATCGCGCCCACGCGCTTGGTCAGGAACTCGCTTTCGATCTGCGACTAGTGGCTCCCCGCCTACCCGACTTTCCCGTCACCGACGGTCACAACGAGGCGAGCTATCTGCGGGAACTGACCGAGGTCGGCGCTACCGCTCTCTACGGTCCTCGCGATCACGAACGGGTACCCGGCGCGTGGAAGCAGATCGACTACGAATTAGCGATCATCGAAGATCTCGATTTTCCCGGCTACTTCCTTATCGTCTGGGACATTGTGCAGTTCTGTCGACGGTCCGACATTCTGTGTCAGGGCAGAGGATCGGCCGCCAACTCGGCGGTTTGCTACTCGCTGGGAATCACCAACTGCGACCCGGTGGCACTCGGCCTGCTGTTTGAACGGTTCCTCTCCCCCGCTCGCGATGGCCCGCCGGACATCGACATCGATATCGAGAGTGGGCGTCGGGAAGAAGTCATTCAATACGTCTACGAACGACACGGTCGCCATCACGCCGCGCAGGTTGCCAACGTCAATACCTACCGGCCTCGCTCGGCGGTTCGCGATGCCGCCCGGGCACTCGGGTACGAACAGGGCAGCGCCGACTCCTGGACCTCCAGCATGGAGTACCACGGTCGTTCCCACTCGAGCCTGACTCCCGAGTCCACGATTCCACCGGAAGTGGTCACGTTGGCCGGTCAGCTACTCGACTTCCCCCGACACCTGAGCGTGCATTCGGGGGGCATGGTCATCTGTGATCGCCCCGTGATCGAGGTGTGTCCGGTTGAGTGGGCGACCGCACCGGGGCGAACCGTGCTGCAGTGGGACAAGGAGGACTGTGCCGCCGTTGGCCTGGTCAAATTTGACCTACTTGGCCTCGGGATGTTGGAGGCGCTGCACCGGACCATGGACTTGGTAAAGGACTTCCACGGCGTCAGCGTCGATCTGGCGACCATGCCGCAGGAGGACGCGGTTTACCAACGGCTCTGCGCGGCAGACACGGTCGGGGTTTTCCAGATCGAGTCCCGAGCGCAGATGGCGACTCTTCCCCGCCTCAAGCCTCGCAACTTCTACGACCTAGTCGTCGAGGTGGCGCTAATCCGGCCAGGACCTATCCAGGGCGGCTCCGTCCACCCATATCTGCGGCGACGCAACGGCCAGGAACCGATCACCTACCTGCATCCCCTCCTGGAACCTTCGCTTCGCAAGACCCTGGGCGTGCCAATCTTCCAGGAGCAGCTGATGCAGATGGCGATCGATGTCGCCGGTTTCAGCCCAGCCGACGCCGACCAGTTGCGCCAGGCAATGGGTTCCAAACGGTCCGCCCAGCGGATGGAGGCACTGCGGGAACGCCTCTATGCCGGCATGGCCGAGCGAGGGCTCACCGGCTCAGTCGCTGATCAGGTCTTTCATTCATTGGCCGCATTCGCCAGCTTCGGGTTCCCAGAATCACACGCCGCCTCGTTTGCCTACCTGGTCTACGCCAGTTCGTGGCTCAAATTGCACTATCCGGCAGCCTTCCTGGCCAGTTTGCTCAATTCCCAGCCGATGGGCTTCTGGTCACCTGCCACGTTGATATCTGATGCTCGTCGGCACGGTGTCACCGTGGCTCGGCCGGACGTGAACTTCAGTCACGCCGAGGCAACGCTTGCCCGTGATCCTGTTGCCTCCGTCGTGCGGCTAGGACTCACCAGCATCAAGGGGATTGGGGCCGAGGTCGCAGCGCGGATAGCCGCTGAATCCCCTTTCCGCAGTTTGGATGATCTGGCTGTCCGCACCGGATTGAGTCGTTCCCAACTTGAGGTGTTGGCAACGGCTGGGGCCACCGCCAGCCTCGACAACAACGACCGTCGGGCCAGCCTCTGGAGCGCTGGCGCTGTCAGTAGCCACACCGCAGGCCAGTTCGCCGACATGGCCATCGGGGATCAAGCGCCCACGCTGCCGACGATGTCGGCCGATGACCTACTCATCGCCGATCTGGAAACCACCGGAGTCACAGTGGACTCCTCCCCGATGGAGTTGCTGCGCCAGCGGCTCGTCGGCTACCCCGTTGTGCCGGCAGCCGAACTGGTCGGCCGTCGGCATGGTTCCCGGGTAACCGTGGCCGGAATCGTGACTCACCGGCAGCGACCCGAGACGGCGGCGGGCGTGACGTTCATCAATCTGGAGGACCAAACCGGTCTGATCAACGTGGTGTGTTCCCAACACCTCTGGACCAAGCAGCGCAGCATTGCGCGCACGTCCGTGGCCATGCTCGTCCGCGGCACCGTGGAGAGCGCTGACGGCGCCATCAACATCGTCGCCCGCGAGCTTGAGGATCTGCAGATCACCGCCGCGCCCGCGTCTCGGGACTTCCATTGAACGCGCCAACGCCCACCGTCGGACTCCGCACCTATATCCGCCTTGAGTCGGCCCTGTCAATACCCAGCCGACGGCACGCAGGGTTCTACGCTCGTCGAGACGACAAGCACAACGGCCGGGAAGTCCTATGACACAAACGATGCCGCGGATCAGCGCGCCTAGCGCTCCCCCGTCCTCGTGGCCTGCCCCCAAACACATTCCCGCCCTCGACGGCATCCGCGCGATCGCTGTCCTCGGGGTGCTCGTCTTCCACGGATCGGCCACCTGGCTACCCGGCGGATTCCTCGGCGTCGATGTCTTCTTCGTCCTCTCCGGCTTCCTCATCACCTCCATCTTGCTGACGGAGATGCGCCAGTACGGGCGGATCAAGTTCGGCCAGTTCTATCTGCGTCGGGCACGGCGGCTGCTTCCAGCGCTCTTCCTCGTCCTGGCATTCACGGCAGTACTTGTCCTGTTGTTCGCCCACGACGCAGCAGAACGCTTCCGCACAGACGTACTTCCCGCCCTCACCTACGTGACCAACTGGGCGAATATCTTCGGCGGCCAGTCGTATTTCGAGGCCACCGGCCGACCACCCATGCTGCTGCATCTGTGGTCGTTGGCGATCGAAGAGCAGTTCTACGTCATCTGGCCGGCAGTACTGTTCTTCGCCTATCGCTGGCGCGGTCGTGGCGGTGTGCGGCGCGTGGCCATCATCGGCGCGATCGTTTCCACCCTGCTCATGACGGTGCTCAGTTTCGTGATGAACATGCCTGGCGAGGCCGACCCGAGCCGGCTGTACTTCGGTACCGATACACACGCCATGGGAATCCTGGCCGGCGCCGCACTTGCCACGGTGTGGCGACCGTCAGCGTTACCCCGCCGACTTGCGCTCGCGCCGACGGCGATCCTCACCGCAATTGGCGCTGGCGCCCTCGCGGCAATCATCTGGTCCTACGCCAATGTCGCCGAGGGGTCGACACTGCTGTTCCGAGGTGGATTCCTCATCTTCTCAGTCGCCTGTGCGGTTCTGATCGCGGTAGCCAGCCACCCCGCCGTCTCGGCGTCGCAGATCCTGGGTATGCAGCCACTGCGATACCTGGGCGAGCGATCCTACGGCCTCTACCTTTGGCATTGGCCGATCTTCATGGTGCTGCGCCCTGGCATTGATATCGGCTGGACCGGCCTGGCCGCGTTCATCCTGCAGATGTCGCTGACATTGCTGCTGGCGGAGCTTTCCTACCGCTACGTCGAAATGCCAGTCCGCGACGGTGCGCTCGGTCGCATCTGGCAGCAATGGCGCAGCGAAGGGATTCCCTTCGCGATCGGTCGAGTGGCGATCGTCGCTGCGGCCAGCTTCACCCTGATCGCCGGCCTGACAATGGGCGTGCGCTCGATCACCCCCGTTGACGCCAACACCTACCTCGGCGGAGCCACCGCCGTCGGTGACGAGGTCCTCACGCCGCAGCAACCGTCAACGGAGAGCGGCACGGCCGATGGATCACAGTCGACAAATGCAACTGATAGCAACGTGGCCGACCCATCCCAAGTCGTTGGTCCAGGCGCTGACCTGAACACTCTGAAGGTCACCGCAGTCGGTGACTCAGTGATGCTCGGGGCTCGGGTTGCAGTCGAGCGCGATCTTCCCAAGGCCACGCTTGACGCGGCTGTGAGTCGGCAGGCCACCGAGATGTACCAGCGCATTCGCCAACGCAAGGCCGCCGGCAAGCTCGCATCGGTCGTCGTGATACACGCCGGGACTAACGGTCCGGCCTACAAGCAGGACCTGTTCCCCCTTCTTCGTGACCTTTCCGACCGCCAGCGGGTGGTGCTGGTCTCGACCCACATGCCGAACAAGTGGATGGCCGACTCGAATAACTCGATCCAGGCGGCCGCTGCGCAGTTCCCCAACGTGCGGGTTGCCGACTGGGCCGCAGCGTCAGCAGGCCATCGGGAGTACTTCGTCTTCGATGGCACTCACCTGACGATGGCGGGGGGACGGGCCTACGCAGCCACGATCGGTGACGCCATTACGGCTCCGTGACTGCCGGAACCAACTGCCGCCGCCACCCCACCGGCAGAGCGTGAGCAAGCCAGCCATCAGTCGCGATCGATCCGGACGACGACGTCGGGGGACAGACCGGAGTCGGAGCTCGCACGGCACCTTGCCATAGTGGCTCAATGGCGCACTTTCGGACGACCGTTGAATCAGCAGCAAGTCCCTCGGCGGCTCATGCCCTCGTGGCCGATTTCAGCAATATCGCCGATTGGGACCCCGGCGTAGTCTCAGCTGAGCGCCTCGACTCCGGCCAGCTGGGCGTCGGTTCTCGATTCCGGGTGGTCACCGCATTCGGGCCTCGTCGCATCCCGCTTGAGTATGAGGTACTTGAGTGGGATTTTGATCATCGAGCGGTGTTGGAAGCCCGCACCCGAGACTTCCGTTCCTACGACGTGATTAGCACGGCACCGACCCCGCTGGGATCGGCGGTCACGTATGACGCTCTGCTCGAACTGAACGGTCTTCGCAAGGTTCTCGACCCGGCGCTCAACGTGACGTTCCAGCTCGTCGGCCGACGAGCAGAGGCGGGCATGCGCAGGGCATTGCGCGCCGCCGCAGCGCGATGATCGGCCTACCGTCGACTGGTTCAGTTGGCTCGGTCGGCGCAAATCTGCTCGACAAGGCTCTCGAGGTGACGGTCGCCGGGAGCTTCACGAGCGTGGGATTCGCTGCTCGGAGTAAGACCCAGCACTGGGGCCCACTGACAGACATGACCGGAGTCCGCGTGGTCATCACTGGCCCGACCTCCGGACTCGGTCGCGCAACAGCTGAGCGCTTGGCGTCGCTGAACGCAGACTTGGTGCTCGTGGGACGCAGTGCCGATCGGACTGAAGCGACCGCCCATGACCTTGCTCGGCGCGGTGATGGACACGTCCAGGTGGTCATCGCAGACATGTCCGAACTCGGTGAAGTGGCAACCGCATCAGCAGCCGTTCGAAAAGCAGGGCCAGTTGATGTCTTGATCCATAACGCGGGAGCCCTGCTGGCTGACTACACAACCACCTCTGACGGCTTCGAGGTGACGTACGCGTGCCACGTCCTCGGTCCGTTCCGGATGACCCACGACTTGTTGCCCTCGTTTCGGCAATCGGGTCGCTCTCGGGTGCTGACGATGACCTCCGGCGGCATGTACTCAGAACGGCTCGACGCTCAGAAGGTACAGATGGCCGCTGACGACTACGACGGAGTCGTTGCCTATGCCCGAGCAAAGCGAGCACAGGTGGTGCTCACCGAGCAATGGGCCCGAAGGTATCCGGGGGTTGCCGTCTTCCACGCTGTGCACCCGGGTTGGGCGGACACCCCCGGCGTGGCCTCGTCACTTCCCCGCTTCCACTCCATCGTTGGTCCGCTGCTGCGAACCCCCGAACAGGGTTCGGACACGATCTGCTGGCTGACCAACGCTGCGGAGGCCGAGGCGATCAACGGAAAACTCTGGCTTGACCGAAGGGTCCGCCAGACCAGCAAGGTCCCGTGGACAATCACAGGTCAGGCCCAAGCGGAGGCACTGTGGGATCGCGTGAGCCGCGACACCGGTACCGGGACTCCCACTAGCTGACTATCGATCGGCAGTTTGACGACTGTTTGGCGGCGGCTAGAAGCCATCTCGACTGCGGCTTCGGCGCAGTACGGATCCGATACCCAAGGTGACAAGGGCGATAGCCACAAACACCGCTCCGGCAGAGGCAAAGAAAACGAGCACGAGCACGACGAGCCCGACAATCCCGGCTAGCACCGCGAGCAGAATCTGCCAGGTACTCCAACTGGTGTCCGGCAGCGCGTAGGGATCGGGGACAGAGTTGCCGCTTGCAAACGGGCTTTGGCTAGAGCGAGGGGCCCAGGAGCTCCCGCTGAACCCGGGGGCGCGAGCACTACCAGGGCCGTTTGCCCGGTGACCAGGTGGAGCAGAACCGGGTGCACCCTGCCTCGGCGAGGCCGCAGTCGCGGCAAACACGCGGTCATACCTGTTGCGTTCGAGCGGGTTGGAGAGCACCTGGTAGGCGATCTCGATGCGCTGGAAGTCAGGGATCGAACCGCCGAGGTCGGGGTGGCTGCGTTTCGCGGCAGTTCGCCAGGCGAGGGCAATCTCTTCTGCGGTGGCCGTCGGCACTACGCCGAGAATCGCGTACAGGTCACCGTCGACCTGATCCCACAATTCCCTACGGCTCACTGTCTGCCTCACTCTCCGTCGTGTGCGCTCATTATTGGCCAACGAGACTGCTGAGGGAACCATTCCCCGCCCATTTGCCCGGCGCGGTCTGCTTGCGGCTATCGGCGGCGCAGCCAGCGAGGACCTTCGGTCTGACATCGACGCTGCTGGCGCCTGAGTTAGCCTGAATTCATGGCTATCGTGAAGATCAACGCAATCGAGGTGCCCGCGGGCGCCGGTTCCGAACTTGAAGCCCGATTCGCAGCTCGCCTGGGCAGTGTGGAGAACTCCCCCGGATTCATTCGATTCGAGTTGCTGCGCCCGACGGCCGGCGAGGACCGCTACTTCGTCTATACCCAGTGGGAATCTGAGGATGCCTATCAGGCCTGGGCCGGCGGCCCAGCGCGGGAGGCTCACGCAAGCAATAAGCAACGACCGGTCGCAACCGGGGCCAGCCTGCTGGAATTCGACCTAGTCAGTTCTGCCGGAAAGCCATGACCCAGGAAGTCGTGCCAGCGGCGAACTGACGAACCAAGAGAGCGAACTGCTCGTGCCTAGAGACTCTCGACGCGCTTCTTCAAACCATCAAGGGCGACCTTGACCATTTGCTTGGCGGCCTTTCGCTTGACGAAGCCCGGTAGCGGCATATTGATGCCGACCTCCAGGTCATATGTCACGGTCACACTGCCATCGCCGTTGTCCGCGAGCGTGTACGTGCCTTGTTCTTGGTTGATGACCTTGCCTTCGGTCAATTCCCAGTCCACGGAATCAGTGCCGTGCCAGTCGTAGAGCAGGACGAATTCGTCTTTGATCGGTCCAGACGAGAAGAACAGTCGAGCCAGCTTGGGTCGGCCGTCTTCGAATGTTGCCTCAACCTCAATCTTCTCCACACCGTCGGCCCATTCCGGGTAGACGACGAGATCCGCGATGACATCCATCACCTTCTGCGGACTGGCAGTGATGACGATCTCGCCGTTGGTCTTGTCGGCCATGTGCTCGGTTCCCTTCGACTGTTCAATTCATGCCCACGGCAGCGTAACGAGTCGAACCTGCAGTTGCCCAATCCGACAACGCGGCTAGAGACGTTCACAGCTGCCTCACTTGCTCGGTGTTGCGCCTGCCGCTGGTTTCCACTTCCAAATCTTGACGTTGTCGACCTCCATATTCGGGGGCTGGGGATCACTGGCTTTCGCCGGGACAACGCCCTCAGTCTGGATTGCCAGCCACATGTTCTCGGCCGGTACATTCGGCCCGTTGACCGTGGCCCAGACTCGGCCATCGATGGTGTACTGCAGCGACCCCGGCCGCCACATCACTCCAACGTCGTGCCAATCGTTCATATCGATGCCGGTGAGGCGATTCACGGTCTGCAACTTGCTGCCGGTCTTCTGGTCCGCCGGGGTGCCCCAGTGCATGTAAGCACTGAAGCCATCGGTGACCTTGCTCTTCCCGCCACCCTCGGCAAAGTCGATCTCCGGCGGCCAGGTGCCCTCAGGCCAGAGCTGGACCACGAATTTGACGGATGGCGAATTCGGCATCCGCATCCGTACTTCCCACCGGCCGAACATCTGCACCGTCCGGTTTCCGGCTCCGCCGGTGACCCAGTTTGAACCCTCTCGAGTGGTCTTGAGGGTCATCTGTCCGCCACCGATCGAGACGTTCGCGGGCTTCCACAAACCCCACTGGTTGCCGCCGGGTTGGCCCGAGTACGCACCCCACTGCCCGCCGCTCGGTCCTATGACTTCCGGCCCGTCAAAAGAGTCCTCAAAGACCTGATCCCATTCCCCCGCCGGAACTGGGACGCTGGCCACTCGGGGACTGACTGCAATCCACGTGACGATGGCGCCGAGGATCGCAGCAATCGCCACGGCCAGCGGCCATCCCCATTTGTGCACCTGACCATCTTGCCTTTCCCGACCGGATGGATGGGACGCAGCCGTGCCAAATGGTGGGGTCGGTTTTGAGTCTGACCACCGCAGGTCGCAGAATCGGGCCATGACTGCTCGAATTTCGCACTGGATCAACGGCTCTGTCTGGGCCGGCACCGCCGATCGCCACGGGGAAGTGTTCGACCCGGCAACCGGTGAGGTCAGCGCCACCGTCGACTTTGCCACGGTTGACGTCGTTGATCAGGCGGTGGCCGCAGCGTCTGCAGCAGCGCAGGATTGGGGCAACACCTCGCTGACCAAGCGCACACAGGTGATGTTTGCATTCCGGGAATTGCTCAACGAGCGCAAGGAAGAGGTCGCCGCGCTCATCACAGCAGAGCACGGCAAGGTCCTCTCCGACGCGCTCGGCGAAGTCACTCGTGGACTTGAGGTCGTCGAGTTCGCTTGCGGGATTCCGCACCTGCTCAAGGGTGGGTACAGCGAGGGAGTCTCCTCGGGAGTGGACGTCTACTCAATGCGCCAGCCACTCGGAGTGGTCGGCATAATCTCGCCATTCAACTTCCCGGCGATGGTTCCCATGTGGTTCTTCCCAATCGCGATTGCCGCTGGCAACGCGGTCATCCTCAAGCCCAGCGAGAAGGACCCTTCCCCGGCGAACTTCCTAGCCCAGTTGTGGACCGAGGCGGGATTGCCTGACGGTGTGTTCAACGTCGTTCATGGCGACAAGGAAGCCGTCGATCGGATTTTGGAGCATGAGGACATCAAGTCCGTGTCCTTCGTCGGTTCAACCGCGATCGCCAAGTATGTCTATGAGACGGGAACCGCGGCGGGTAAGCGCATCCAAGCACTTGGCGGCGCGAAGAACCACATGGTCGTGCTGCCCGACGCCGACCTCGATCTGGCCGCCGACGCAGCAGTGAACGCTGGCTTCGGGTCAGCGGGCGAACGCTGCATGGCGATCTCGGTACTCGTGGCCGTGGGTGACGTAGCGGACGAGTTGGTCAGACGGATCTGCGACCGGATGGCGACCCTGCGAACCGGCGACGGCCGACGTGACTCCGACATGGGCCCGTTGGTTTCTGCGGTTCATCGAGACAAGGTTGCTGGATACGTCGATGCGGGCGTCGCCGCAGGGGCGACGCTGGTGGTCGATGGCCGCGAGGTTGCACCCGATGGTGCCGCCGGTGGTTTCTGGCTCGGACCCACGCTTTTCGACCACGTCACCACCGACATGTCGATCTACCACGATGAAATCTTCGGACCGGTGTTATCGGTCGTCCGCGTCGACACGTACGAGGATGCACTGAAACTGGTCAATGATCATCCATATGGCAACGGCACCGCGATCTTCACCAACGATGGTGGGGCCGCCCGCAGGTACCAGAACGAGGTCCAAGTCGGAATGATCGGCATCAATGTGCCCATCCCCGTCCCGATGGCGTACTTCTCCTTCGGTGGGTGGAAGTCGTCACTGTTTGGCGACACCCACGCCCACGGAACCGAGGGAGTTCACTTCTTCACCCGCGGCAAGGTCGTGACGTCGCGTTGGCTCGACCCGAGTCACGGCGGAATCAATCTTGGCTTCCCGACAAACGGGTAGCGGTTAAGACGGCAGGACCCACGCAGTGGAGTGGGCTGCTTTGGTCTGAGCGCGACAGGCGGTCAGGTGGCGTTGGTCGCGGCGCAGCCAGACTCGGGCCAACGGGTCAAAGCGATCCCACCAGATATCGGTCGCGACAAGGCGCGCTCCGGCGGTCCAGGCCAGGGTGTGGGCGCCACCGCGACGCCCGGGCCTGTCGGGGTACTCCCGCATGGCGTGCGCACCCGCGCGCGGCAGTTGGTCGGCTGAGCGCGGAAACCGCCCCATCACAATGTTGCGGCCATACTCCATCGCAGAGTCCTGGGCTACCCGCACGCCGAGTTCGGGATCGGTGGTGCCGGCGTTGCGCGCGATCGCTGCGTCGGCGTAACCGAGCTCGTCGCGGCGGGTCCACTCAAATGGCGGCCCGTCCGGCGACGCCCAGGTCTCGGACACGGCGTTGTCGTCTTCCAGCCAGTTAGTCCCCGTGACGGTCCAACCATCGGGCGTGCGGATCAGCTCCGGATCGCTGAGGAAACCAGGCAGCACAGCGCCTTCGACGGCAAGCCAGCGGTCACCGAGCTGCTCGAAGGTGTATACGCGGCTGGGGAACTCGCAACTGTCGGTCGTCGCCAACCACCGGCCCTCGACGTGCTGTATCCGCGGAAGTGCGCGGTGGTGGCGATCGGCAAGCACCACGCGCCGTTCGATGACAAGGCCGCCTCGCACCTTCAGAGCCACAATGCAGCCGCGACCCGCCAGGCGGTCGTACTCCTCGACGAAGATCCACCTCACGTCGTCCGCGTCGATCACCGGACACGGATCGGCCCAGAACCTGCGCCACGATCGCGGTCCTATCCACCACAGTGGGCTACCCAGCCTGCCGTCCAACATGTCACCGAGATTCACGTCGTGCGCCACGGCGACTCGCCACTCACGCGAACGCGTCCACCGCCTGAACACCGCGCGAAGTCGGCCGGTTGACGCGGTAGGCGGGGGCCGAATCCCGGAAACCTCGTGATCGTCGAGCAACTGAACTGGGTTGGCGCTCTTCGCCCGGCGCAACATCACGGGAGCGACCCGCACGGCGTTGGCCAGTGAATAGGCCGCGATCGGGGTCGCCGCGAACTTGCCGGCCACTTTGACCGTCGCGCCTTCGTGCCGACACAGGTGCAGGAACACGTCCTGGAGATGCTGGGGTTCCGGTCCGCGCCATACCAGCCGATCGGAGGCCACAATCGGTGTTCCGGTGTCGTCGGTCAGCCAGAATGCCAATTCGGTGCTGGTGCAGGGCCTGTCGGCGGTACAGACCGATTCGGCCAACAACCAGGTGACGTCGGCCGTCGACAGATCCGGCCAGGCGCCAGCCAATTCCAGTGCGGCTCGCACCACCTCGCCATTCGCGTGGGAGCGGTCCATGCGCGGATCGAGATGGACTGTCATGCGTGAAGTCTGCCCGCAGACCCCCCACGACGCGCAACGAGAGCGCGTTGCGACCAGCCACGTGACATCCGACAGGTGCCGTGGGCACCGCGTCGCTGCTCAGCCGCCGATGGCTTGGTCGAGGGCAACTCGCAGGCTGGCCTTGGCGTGTGCGTAGGAGAACTCCCGCTCGAACAGTTCGCGGCCTGAAGCGGCCAGCTTGGAAGCCAGCTGGTGATCAGCCAAGACGTGACAACACTCCTGTGCGAGACCGGCCGGGTCGTCAGCGACAAGCAGGTCAATCCCGGGTGCGGCTGCGAGGCCTTCGCAACCCACACTGGTCGACACGACCGGCACCCCAAGCGCAAACGATTCGATGATTTTGATTCGAGTGCCCCCGCCGTAACGGACCGGTACCAGCGAAACCGCGCAGTGCGACAGTTCGGTCGCGATTGAATCAACCTCGCCCACAAGGTCCACACCCACCGCCGTGAGCAACTGATCGGGCAGAGTCTGCGCTGCCCGACCGACGATGCGCAGGCGCACATCGGGGACCTCGCGACGCACGAGCGGCAGCACCTCGCTGACCGCCATCTGCGCCGCATCTCGGTTGGGCGGGTAGGCGAAGTTCCCGACCAGTGCGATCGACGCGTTCCGGGGCAACGGCTCAATCGGATGAACGTCGGGGTAGTAGTTGGGAACGACGTACGACCTGGTTTTGGCCAGCCGCCGCCGGTCTAGCTCGCTGGCCACCAACGCCGTCGCGGCGGAGGTGACGAACCGACGTTCCAACCGGCGCCACAACCTGCGATCGACGCGCAGTTGCCAGAGCCGGTGCGCAGGCATGGGCTGCTGCCCACGAACGGCCAAGTTTGCGGTGATCTTCGCGGATTCGATGTCGTCCATGTCGACCACGACGTGGTCAGTCGAACCCTCCCCCAATGCCTCGGCGTGGACCAGTGATCCAAAGATGACCAGGTCGTACTGTCCCGCGTGCGCCTGGAGGAATGCCAACTCTGCCGACCAGTCCCGAATCGCGATGACTCCGGGCCACCAATGGGTAGCCACGCGCACGACCCCGGTTGCCATCGACCGCACCTGCGGAGGCATCACCGTGACATCGACCGTGCCCCACTCAGCGGGCACAGCACCGGAGGGATGGGCCGGATCGATCTCGGTGAGTGCGAGCACGTCCACGGCACCGAACTCGGCGGCAACCTCGCAAAGCAGTCGTGATCGCATTCGCTTGCCGGTGTTCGCTGGCCAAGGAAGATCACACGTCGTCACGAGCACGCGGCGTTGTGATCTTGCTTTCAGCATACGGCTCAGCCTCCCACGTCGCGTCCGTCATGCACACCACAAGACAGTCTTTCCGCGCGATTGAACCGTTAGAGTCCAGACTCCTGCTCGTCTCGGCTCCAGACAGGTATTTCCACGTGGCGTCTACCAAGGTTGATGGCCAATCCCCTTGGCGGGGAGGCATCTGGCTCGCTGCAGCGACCCTGACCCCGCTGTTGGCTGGCGCCATGGTCTCGGTCGTCCTGGGACGATTCCTGGGCCCGGACGAGTTGGGTCAGCAGTCGTATATCGCGTTCGTTCAAGCACTGCTCTCTGCCCTGCTAGTCGGTTCACTGTTTAGCCTGTGGGTACGCCAGATTTCCGAAGCACGAGCCGTCGGCGATATGGCGATGGTCGAGGTGCTCAGCCGGCAGGCAAACGTCGCGGGTCTGGTCGGCGGCGGCATCTCCGTCGTTGTTCTGCTGACCATCGGTTTGCGGTCCGACGACATCGTGAGTTGGGTGGCGTGTGCCATCTGGGCATTGGCCAATGCCGCAGCACTGAACTACGGCGCCAGAACCGTCGCGGCCTTCGGCTGGGCGGCGGTCTCCCGACACAACATCATCTGGCAGTCTGTCGCCCCGGTACTCGCCGTTTTGGCAGTGCTTGCCGGCTGGGGCGTAGCTGGCGTGTTCGTTGCCTACGCTTTCTCCGAGACTTGCCTCGCGCTGGTGATCCGCCGCAGTGCGCCTCGGGTCGAGCGAGGACCACGCTGGCCGCTGCAGCCAGGTATAACCAGGCTCGCCATGGCCTTCATGGTGCAGGCCGCACTCAAGGCAGTCGTCTTCAACCGCATCGAGTTGTTCTTCCTGGCCAGGTGGCAGACGGACACCCAGATCGCCATGTTCTCGGTCGCCTTCATGATCGTGAATGCCATCCTGCTCATTCCCGGTTCTCTGATCGGCTCGGCGTTTCCCACGATCGTCCGCGCCGTCAGCGCTGGCGACAGCAACGTCGGCCAGACCCATCTGAAACCCGCGGCAAGGGTGATTGCGGCCGGATCTGCACCCCTGGCCGTCATCACCGCAACCCTTGTTCCGCCGTTCATTGTGTGGTTGTACGGCGATGCGTTTACCGATGCCGCCGCCATTGTTCCGATCCTGGCTCTGAGTTGTCTGGTCTTCCCTGTCGCGACCTTGTGCCAGACGTATTGGTCAGCCCGCGGGCGGCTGCGGCCGATCACCGTCGCCATGATCGTTGGCGGCATTGCCGACCTCGGCCTGTCAATCACCCTGATCAAGAGCTACGGAGTCTGGGGTGCGGCAATGGCCAACACCGCCGGCCAGGTCGGGTTCAGTCTGGTTGTGGTGGGTTACACCTGGAGCCGCACACCCAAGCCCCGGGACCTGTTCGGCCGCGTGTGGGTGGCAGTCGCGGCCTCGGCGGTGATGGCAGCCGGCAACCTGGTCGGCCTGCGGCTACTGGGTGGCCTGCCGGGCGTCTTCGTCTTCACGGTGCTGGACTTTATTTTCCTGTTCGGAGCGAACAGGCTGTTTGGGATGCTCACCGCAAATGACGAACGGTGGTTGCTGGGTCTGAGTCCGGCCGGGATTCGCCGACGGCTGCAACCCCTCGCTCACTGGGGTCCAGCGGAGCCCGTCGCCGCTGGTGGCGACCCGGCCGATCGGGGATAGCCCTCCGACCCCGTAGCCGGTACCGGCACCGATTCATGCTTGTCGTTTGCATCGCCATGGTGACCGGGTTCGTGCTCGTGGATGAAAGTGACCGCCCTGGACGCCTCAACCGCGAGCTTGGCCCTAGGTCCGTGGCCAAATCGCAGTCGGTAGAGGGTGCGCTTATCAGTCGTCCAATCGGACTTGTAGGGCTCATCACCGCGCAGCCAGTCCAACTCCGACCACTTCGGGTGGGCCACCAGCAGGCGGTAATCCAACCATTGGCCTGAGCGCGTCCACCGCTGATCCTGCAGTCGGCCTGCCTGGTAGTTGTACGCGATCGTTCCACAGGTGAGCACAACGGCCGCCGCAATCGGTTGACCATCCGGCAACAGCGCCTCGGCCAGCACAACCTCCCCCATCGCGATCCCAGCCAAAGCGGCTGATCGGAACTGCTCCCAACCTGCGATGAAGCTCGACTCATCTCCCCACCGTTGCTCGTGCATGCTGCGCAGCGCCTCGAGCCCTGCCTCAATCGTTAACTCATCGCACATGCGGAACTCCACCTGCGCCCGCTCCATCCGCCTTTCGGCCTGGCGGAAGTGCCTGCGCATGCTGGTGCGCCTTGATGCGAGGAAGGCCTCGACCCCAACAGCGAGATCGGCATAGGGCGCCGCTTCCATGACCTCTGCCGCCGCCAGCTGATCGGGGTCTGAGAGCAGGATCGAATCGGCGTTCAAGCCCTGTAGATCAATCACTCGGGCACCGGGTCGCAGCAACCAAGCCAGGACCGCGTCGCGGATCCGGACCTCTTTGCCCCGAGCGGCCACAACATCGAGGTGGTCCGGTTCCAGCGGCCCGGTGCCAACGAACTCGACGAGCGGCAGTCCATGCCATTCGACCTCTTGCAGCGGACACCCGCCGATCAGTTCGTCGCCGTCGAAAACCAGCACAAACTGCGCAGTTCCGGTCACGACCGCTTGCAGCCACCAGGAGCGCAGGAACACCGACGGCCGAGGCGCTTGATCAAGCAGCGCATCCCACCGCGCGGCCAAGTGCCCGAGCTCGCTCTCAACTCGTACCTGCATCGAACCGCCCTCTCCTGAACTAACCACCAAAATCGCTAGCGCCTGGCTCTGCGCTCGCGCCAGGAGTGCAGCATCTTCGATGCCTGAATCGCCAACCATCCCCGCGACCCGTGCGCAAATCGCAGGCGGAACAGCGGGCGCTCGCCGGTTGCCCATTTGGACTTGTACCTCTCGGTGCCCCGAAGCCAATCCATCTCGACTGTCGCCGGATTGGCCTGCATCAAGGCAGCGTCGACGAATGTCCCTGAGCCAGTCCAGCGCGGGTCTTGCGACCGGCCACTCTGGTAGTTGAACATCACGGAGCCGCATTGCAGGGCGACGCCAGCGGCTATCGGTTCGCCGCTGGGCAGTGTCGCCTGACCCACGACGACTTCTCCGCGTTCACAACCGGCGATGGCAGCTGCGCGGAAACGCGGCCAACCGGCTAGAAAGCTGGACTCGTCGCCCCACTGCTGGGCATGCATATCTCGCAGTGCGTTCAACGCTCCCGCTGCCTCCGACGGACCACACAGTTGGAATGTGACATCGCCTTCCTCCATCCGCCGCTGCGCCTGTCGAATATCTCGACGCAGGCTCTTGGAGCGCGCTGCCATGAACTCAGCGAAGCCTCCGGACAGATCGGAGAAGGGAGCGACTTGCAGCAACTCCGCAGTTGTTCCCTCACGCCCGGACAACAAGACCGCGTGTTCGTTCAGCCCTCGCAAATCCACAACTCGGGAGCCTCGCCTGCCAAGCCAGGCGAACACCTTGTCACGCACCTGATCCTCGAAGCCGGCCGCAACGACCACATCTAGGTGATCGGCTTCCAACGGGCCGCTACCCATGAACTCGAGCAGTGGGATCCCGTGCCAGTCGACCTGCTGCAGGGGGCAGCCCCCGACCAAGTCCTCGCCGTCGAAAACGAGCACGAATTGCGGTGTTCCCGAAGCGACGGCTTCCAGCCACCATGCGCGCAGGAAGACAGACGGCCGAGGCGCTTGATCAAGCAGCGCATCCCACCGTGCGGCAAAGCGCCCGAGCTCGGTTTCAACTCGCAGTTGCATCAAACTGCCACCCCAACCCGAGCCGATCATCGTCCAACCAGTACTGCGTGACAAACCCACGGTAGTAGCCCAAGTGCGGGGTTCGCTCCGTCTGCAAGTGCTCGCGGTCACCTGCCGAGTGGGCTCCCTGCAGCCAGGACATCGTTACCAGTGCGCCGGTCTGCACACCATCGAGACCCAGCCCGTCCGCCGCCCGCCGCAGCCACCGGAATGCAAATTGCGACTCCGGGAGTTCTCCACGCCACAGGGCGCAGCACCAGCGCGCTCGCTCTCGTGGCTCGCTCGGCGCATGAATCATCGCCAGCAGCGTTGTCACGAAGTAGGCCACATCGACGACCGGCAAGCCCTCGATGAGTCCATCCTCCCAGTCAATGACGGTGAACCGGGATCCGTCCGTCAGCACATTCACAGTTCCCAAATCGTTGTGGGCAACAACCCTCGGCACGTCAACGATGGCATCAATCAGTCGTGTCGCATCCACCCCGAGCGCGTCGGCGTCCTCAACGACAAAGGCGCGGGCATCGGAACCTGGAGCCGCGGACGCCTGCGCCAAGTCGCACAGCCATTTCAGCACTCGCTCCCCCACCGCCAGTGCCCTCTCAACGTCTCCGCGCTGCCACAGCCCGTCCAGCGAGACGCCGGGGGCAACCGTCTCCACGGACGCGGGTGAGCCGGCGAAGGTCAGGCGACCCAAATCCCTCGGCACATGTTCGTTGAGGTCGGGGTACCGGGCGACCGCTGCTCGTACGTGGCGTTCGTGCCTTCCGCGCTCGGGTTCGTTGTCGGTGCGACTCCACTTGACCAACCACTCCGGGTCGCGACCAGCAGCGGGGAATGCGAAGGCCACCGGCCGCTGACGATCGTTCCCGCTGCCGAAGAACATGAAGAAGCCGTCAGGCTGAGCGAGCCCGGCCGCTGCACATCCGGCCGCCAGTGCTTGCGGTGAACCCGCCTCTCGGGTCGCGATTGTCAGGTTGTGACTCCTAGTGGCGGTGACCGAGCGCAGCCCCAGTCGAGCAACCGTCTGCACCAGCGTTGTCGGTGGCGACCATTCCACCGCGAGGTATCGCAATACGTCACGCGTGGGCGTTGCGATGATGATTGGCCCATCCGAACCGGTCATCTGCAGGTACCGCTCGACCCGCCAGTCGGCGTCCACCAGCACACTGCCGCGTCTGCGCTTTGAATGAATGATCAGTGCCCGCGCGTCGAGCTGCAGGGCAGTGGGTAGGGACTTCGAGTCGGTTACGACCACGTCGACAGGGGTGCCACTGTCCGCTGCCAGCACATCGATTCCGCAGGCCTGCCAACTCGCTGCGTCACCGGAGCGAGTCCCAAGCAGCACTGCAGTTTTGGGGGCAAATGGCAGCAGGAATCGGGTGTCCGCCGCCCGTCGGGAAGCGATCGACTGTACGGCGGTGTCCGTCACGGTGACACAACCGCAGCCACGTCGCCTAACACAGAACGGAAGATCTGGTCGTAGCGGGTCGCCATCCGCTGGTCGCTAAGTTCCCGTGTTGCCAGGCTGCGAGCGTCTCTTGCGACGGTCGCCGCCAAGGCTGGATCGTCACCGACGAGCAGCAGTGCGTCGGCCAAAGCCTGCGGCTCCTGCGGCGGGACGAGCCAACCGGTCACACCCTGGTCGATGATGTCGCTGATGCTGCCCACATCGGACGCGATCACCGGCCGGCCACAGAACATCGCTTCCACAATCGTCAACGGCAGCCCCTCGGAGTATGACGGTTGAACGAACACGTCAATGTCGCACAGGAAACCACGCACATCGGAGCAATAGCCGACGAAATCCACCCGATCGGCCAGCCCCGCAGCCTGTACCGCCGAGGCGAGTGCTTTGGAATCCGGGCCACTACCGGCGATCCGTAACACGTATCGGCTGGGCAGCGCGGGCATCGCCGCCAGCAGCGTTGGCAGGCCCTTCTCCTGCGAGAGTCGACCCAATGTGCCCAAGACGACTTGGCCATCGCGAACCCTCGGCGGACAGGCAGCGCACTCAGGTGTTCCGTTGAGCACCACGCCAATCGCACCGGGTTCCAAGCCGATGGACCGTTCTAGCGCGGACGCCGTGGCTGAGCCGACCGCTAACCGCCGGGCCGCGGTTCGCGAGATCAACCGCTGTGCGACCTTGCCCGAACTGGTCAGGACCTGATAGGGCGAATGATCGATCACGACCGTCGGAATCCCCAACGAGCGAGCGGCCACCAGCGCCCGCCGACAGGAACGCGGATGAGTTGCATTGACCAACACCACGTCCGGCACCTGTCCCCGCAATTGCGCACGAAGCGCCTTGACGGACTTGACGTACCGGCCCCGACGCACGAGTTTGCGGCCCTTCTCGATCCGATCACGCACCACCGCCGGGGCGATCACAGACACCATGACCTCCTCTGGCAGGGCCGCAGCTAGCGTCGCCAAGAACAGTTCTGCCCCCCACACCTCGTCACTGTCGGAGATGAGGGTCAGCCGATAGTTCCCGTCGAGCCCACCGCCCCGAGGAACTGAGGCCGTCATGACGAGTCACCCGTCGGTGGCTGCTGTCCAGCCGAAGCGTCGGCGTGTTCGGGTGTCCAAACGTGCCCTTCGTCTCGGCGAATAATCATCACCCGACGGGCCAGCGGCCACACACAGCCCGCCGCGAAGACCACACTCGTCGACAGCAATGCAATGCCAGCTGAGTTCAGGCCGAGGTCGGGAGCGAGCCACCAGGTCAGCACCAGTGCGATACCGGCATTGAGCCCTTGGATAACTGCGAAGATCTCGAATCGGCCTTCCAACCACCAGAAAGTGACCACCAGTAGCACTACTGCTTGGAAGGGTGCAGACAGCCCGATCAAGCGCAACAAATTGGTGGATTGCTCGGCAAAATCTGGCGCCAGGATTCGCAGGATCAGGGGTGCCAACGCCGCACACAGAAGTCCGCCCAGACCGGCTACTACCGCCAGCAGCAGGGCCAGCCGCTTGAACAGGTCAACGGTCACATGCTGACCACCGCGGACCTCGTTTGAGAATGACTGGGTGATGTTCGCCGTCAATGCGTTGAAGGCTCCACCAATCATCCACGCGATCGACAAGTAGCCATTCTCATCGGCGCCCAGGCGGTGAATGATGATCAGTGGGACGGCGAGGAAGACCAGCTGGCTCACCAGCGTCCCGACGTACTGCTTGCCCACCATTGGGTACAGCACCTTGCGATTGGGCAGCGGCATTCCCTCCTCACCCAGTGCGTTGCTCGAGAGCTTGGTTCGACTCAAGTAGATAGCAATTCCCACTACCGCCAGGATTGCCGGAATCACCCAGGAAATGAATATTCCGATGTATGCCGCAGACACGGCAAACACTGGCAGGAGCACCAGCTTGCCGGCAGCAAACAGCACATTCTCAATCGGAATGATCTTGGCTGCGCCGAGACCCAGCAGTGCTGAGTCCTGCACCACGAAGAGGGCGAGGAAGGGCACCGCGACCACGAACACGATGGCGGCGGTCAGGTCGACGAGGTAAAGGTCGGCAAAACCGAGCACGACGATCGCGAGCGCAGTCAGCACCGACGCCGCGATCACAACGGCGAAGACTCGGCGAACGATCCACGGCGCGTATTTACCCGCTTGGGGCAGATAGCGCAGAAACAACGAACCCAAACTCAACTGTGCGACGGTCGCGGCAAGGGTGGCGGCGCTGATCTGCGCGGTGCCAAGCCCGACATCGCCAGCTGTGTACAACCGAGCCGCGACGGCCCAAAAGACCAGGCCGAGGGCCGAGGTGGAGACGGTCGCAACCATGAGTGCAGTCGCGTTGCCCACGAGCCGACGTTTCGACTCGCTCACGGTGCACCACAACGGAAATCACGTGACACCCATGAGCACATCACCCAAAGACGCGCGCGCATAGCGGCATCCTCCCACTATCAGTGGCCTGGAAGCCGCTTCAGTTGAGCGAGGATGACTGCGACTCGCTACCGTTGTCGGTAATCGCTCCGCCAACTACTTCTCGCATGCGAACAAGGCAGGCAGCTTCATGTCCGTGGCCTCGAACCTCCGGGTCGGCATCGACGTCGTCTACGCGAACGACGTCCGCCAAAGCATCGAAGATTTTGGTGATCGCTACCTTCAACGTGTCTACACACCTGCGGAGCTCGTTGCCTGCGCGGGGCCGCTGCCCCAGATGTCGCTCCGATTGGCTGCCCGGTTCGCAGCTAAGGAAGCGACCATCAAGGTCTTGCGTCCCTCGGAGAACGGACCCGACTGGCGCAGCATCGAGGTTCGCTCTCATCCTTCGGGGTGGACCGAGCTAAACCTGCGCGGCGCGGCGCGCGAACTCGCGGACGCAAATCAACTATCGGATTTTGCCCTGTCAGTCAGCCACGAGCACGACGTGGCGACAGCCGTCGTCATCGCCACCTAGCAGAAAGCCGACAGATGAGTGAAGATCAAGTACGTGCGGTCATTGCCCAGTACGGCAAGTTGCCGGGTGGCGCGGATTCAATTGCCGCAACAGATGACCTTTATCAAGCCGGGCTCACCTCTCATGCGAGCGTCAACGTCATGCTGGCCCTTGAGGACGAGTTCGACATTGAGTTTCCCGACGCAATGCTGAAGAAGGCCACCTTCGCCAGCATTGCTGCCATTAGCGAAGCCGTCGAGCAGATCCAGAGTGAATCATGAGTGCACCTAGCAGCAGTTCAATCGTCGAGATCGCCGCTGTCATCGGTCGCGAGGTCGCCGGCCCGGCAGCGGCCGACGTGGACAGGGACGCCCGTTTTCCGATTGAGGCCATCAGTGCCTTGCGCGAGGCAAAACTGATGTCCGCACTGGTTCCGGTCAGTGAGGGCGGCAGCGGCGCCTCCATCACTGAGATGAGCCAGGCGGTGCTCGGTTTGAGTCAGCACTGCGCGTCTACGGCGATGATCTTTGCAATGCATCAAATTCAGGTGGCGTGCCTGGTTCGTCACGAACGCACCCCCGCGTTGCAGGAACTACAGGATCGATTGGTTGCTGATCAGCTCCTGCTGGGATCCGCCACCACCGAGAAAGGCATCGGTGGCGATGTCCGTTCCAGCACCTGCGCTGTCAACGTCGACGGCGACGAGTTTGTCCTGGTCAAGGACGCGCCGGTGATTTCCTACGGCGAGTACGCCGACGTCATCTTCACGACCGCGCGTCGAACCCCCGACAGCCCGCCAAGCGACCAATCGCTGGTCGCCTGCGACAAAGCCGGCCTGACGTTGGAACCGACGGGCTCGTGGGACACCTTGGGCTTTCGCGGCACGTGCAGCCCGGGCTTCATCCTCAACGCGACCGGTCCCAAGACGCTCATCTTCCCCGATTCCTACAGCGACATTTCCGCCCAGACAATGCTGCCAGTCGCACACACCCTGTGGGGACATGTGTGGTTAGGCATCGCGACCGCCGCTGTGGAGACCGCCCGCCTATTCATTCGTGCGGCGGCACGTCGATCCCCTGGCACGACGCCCCCCGGCGCGATTCGCCTGGCCGACCTGATGACCACCCAACAAGAGTTCGTCGATCTGGTCTCCAGCGCGGCGAGGCGCTTCGACGAACTCGGCGATGACCGCGAGGCGATAAGTTCACCCAAAGTCGCGATCATCATGAACGGGGTCAAAGTCTCGGCCTCGACGTTGGTCATGGAGGTCGTCAGCAAGGCACTGCTGATCGTCGGAATCGCGGGCTACCGCAACGGTGGCAAGTTCGGTCTCGGACTTCAACTGCGTGATTCCTACGGCGGTGCGCTCATGGTCAACAACGATCGAATCGCGCTCAATACCGCCCAGATGCTGCTCGTGACGAAGGACTGACTTAATGGCTGAGGACTTGACCCCGCAGTACCAGGCCTTCCGTGCCGAACTGGTCGATGCGGACCTCCTCATCCCTGCGTCCGTGGATGGCCTCTACGCGCGAACCGCAGCGTTCGAGCGCATTATCGAGGGCATCGACCGGCTCGTCGTCGACTTGGGGCAGGATCAGAATGCGACCGTCTTGCGGTTCCCGCCCGTGATGCCCGAGGTGGTGTTCCAGAAGACCGACTACCTCGCGTCATTCCCCGATCTCACCGGTTCGGTGCACTCCTTCACCGGCGACGACCTCGCGCACAAGGAGATGCTGCGGATCTACGCCGAGGGCGGAGACTGGACGGACTTGCTCGAGCCGTCGGAAGTGATGCTCATCCCGGCGGCCTGCCATCCCTCCTATCCGCTGATGGCCGGGACGCTGCCAGAAGGGGGTCGTAAGCTCGACGTCTACGGCTACTGCTTCCGCCACGAGCCATCGTTGGACCCGACCCGGATGCAGGCGTTCCGGATGCATGAATACGTCTACATCGGCACGCCGGAAGGTGCGTTGGCCCATCGGCAGGAGTGGGTCCCGCGAGGGTTGCAGTTGCTGTCCGATTTGGACCTCGAGCCAGCAAAAGAGGTCGCCAACGACCCATTCTTTGGCCGGGCAGGGCGCATGCTGGCTGTCAACCAACGTGACGGCGAACTCAAGTACGAATTGACGGTCCAGACTTTCCCCGGTCAGCAGACCGCGGTGGTGTCGTGCAACTACCACGAGGACCACTTCGGGAAACCATTCGGGATCTTCAGCGCCGACGGAGCAATCGCGCATTCCTCCTGCGTGGGATTTGGAATGGAGCGGATCGCCTTGGCACTACTCACAACGCACGGCGTGGACACCGCCACCTGGCCACAGCGAGTCCGGGAACTGATCTCGCCATGACCCAGGCCGTGTCGCTGTTGCCAATTGATGTCGACACCTACCGACGCCACCGCCTGCATAACCAGGATCGGGATTGGACCGAGACCAACTGCTACATCGATCTGTGGATCGAAGTGCTGTCCGCGTTGGGACTGGATCCGCATCCGGCTGGTGCTTGTGCACTGAGCACTGGGTTCATCGGCGATCAATGGACTTTCGTGAAGTACCTGCCCGAGGATCTACGCGATCTCTACGGAGTGGACGTCGCTGAGCTGAACCTCTGGAAGCCCGTTCTCACCCATGTGCTCGACCAGCTCGAGTTCGGTCGATTGCTCACCGTTGAGGTCGACTCGTTCTACCTGCCGGACACGAGCGGAGTGTCCTACCAGCTTGCCCACGCCAAGACAACGATCGTTCCCAATCTCGTGGACGTCGCCGAGCGGCGCATGCAGTACTTCCACAACGCCGACTACTACGCGTTGTCCGGCGACGACTTCGACGGCATCTTCAACTTGGTCGATCCAGACCCACGCGTCCTGGTTCCCTACGTCGAAGTGGTCGACCTGTCTCGGATGGAAGTCAAGACCGATCTTGTCGACATTGCAGTAAAGCTGGGTAAACACCACATCGGTCTCGCCCCAACCGACAATCCCATTCTCGCGCTCGCCGCAAGGATCACCGACGACCTGCCGACCATCGGTGCAGAGGGGTTGGAGTCGTTTCACCTGTACGCGTTCGGCATGTTGCGCCAATGCGGAGTCTCCGCGGAGATGGCCGCGGATTTCTGCACCTGGCTGGTCGACCGTGAGGTCGCGGGCGCAACCGCGCTGGCCGAAGCCGCGGCACACTTCCGCGAGGTGTCGCAAGGGATGAAAGCGTTGCAGTTGCGCCTCGCTCGGGCCGCACGCGGTCGGGTCGTCGACGTGGCAGCATCGACCGACGCGATCGCCGAGTCCTGGACGCGGGCAATGAACCTGATGAGGCAGTGGCATGCCGAATGACCGCGCTGCCGCGACCAATCCCCTGACCCTGACAAGCGACCAGCTCAGTTGGCGGTGCGTTCAGACGATGCCGAACCAGGTCACCGAGCCCGCCGGGCTGAACCTTGCGGACAGCACCGCACGACCTGCCGCGGTTCCCGGAACGGCCGCCGCTGCGGTACGGGGCGCGGACAGTATCGCGGCCGCGATGCAGTTGGACTACGACGCATTCGACTGGTGGTTCCTCACCGATATCGAGGTGAGCAGCAGTGGCCGATATCGATTCGAATTCGGTGGTCTGGCAACGGTCGCCGATGTCTGGCTCGACGACCAATTGCTACTGCATAGCGACTCCATGTTCGAGGAAGCCGACGCCACGGCAGCTATGTCACCGGGCAGCCACCGCCTGGCGATCCACTTCCACGCCCTTGGCCCGCTGCTGAAACAGAAACGGCCGCGGCCGCGTTGGCGCAGTTCTCTCGTACCAGCTCGAGGTTTGAGGTGGTGGCGCACAACGGCGCTAGGGCGCATGCCGGGGTGGGCAGGATTCGTTGCGCCAGTCGGCCCCTGGCGGCCCATCACGATTAGTGAAATCACCACCCCCACCCTCGAACACCACACGCTGCGGACGGCGGTGGTCGCGGGACGCGGCGAGGTCCATCTCGACGCAACGTTCACCGGATCCGTTGCAGCGGCCACGGCGACCCTGCATGTCGGTGAGTCAAGGTGGGAACTGCCAGTCAACAAGACGCAAACGGCTGCTCAAACCGGCGGCACTGTCACGCTCGACTCGGTCAACCTGTGGTGGCCACACACCCACGGTTCCCAACCGCTTTATGACGCCCGGTTGGATGTTGGCGGTGACACATTCATGTTGGGCCGGGTGGGCTTTCGGACCATCGCAGCCGACACCACCGACGACGGGTTCACGTTGGTCGTCAACGATGTATCGCTTTTTACCCGTGGCGCCTGTTGGGTGCCGCCGGATGTCGTCTCACTCAATGCCGGACCTGAGGCGAACCGGTCCGCGTTGCAGCAGGTCAAAGCCGCCGGCATGAACATGATTCGGGTACCGGGAACGATGGTGTACGAATCGCCGGACTTCTGGGACTGCTGCGACGAGCTTGGAATCCTCGTCTGGCAGGACGCCATGATCACTACCTATGACCCCCCAAGTGACGACGACTGGCTCGCCTCGCTGCGGCGGGAGGTGACTGGCGTGCTCTCGCCACTGAGTGGCCGACCCTCGATCGCGGTCGTCAGCGGCGGTAGCGAGACCGAACAGCAACCGGCGATGCTCGGTCTGGAACGCGCCGACTACGACATGCCGTCGATCCACCAGATCATCCCAGCGGTCGTGTCGCGGACTCTGCCCGGCGTTCCCTATGTGACATCGAGTCCGTCGGGACCTGGACTACCTACCCACAGCAGCACCGGGGTCGCCCACTACTTCGGGGTGGGTGCGTACCTGCGGCCACTGCGCGACGCCCGCTTGGCGAACGTCCGGTTTGCCACCGAGTGTCTGGCCTTCTCGAATCCACCTGAGAACGAGACCGTCGATGAGTACTTCGGTGGTTCGCTGGCCGCTGGACAGCGCCCCGACTGGAAGGCAGCCGTACCACGCGACGCTGGCGCTTCCTGGGATTTCGAGGACGTTCGCGACTTCTACACCCGTCTACTCTTCGACACCGATCCAATGCTTGTTCGCTACAGCGATCCGACCCGAGCACTGGACCTCGGCCGAGCCGCTGTCGCGCACGTGATGGCTACGACCTTCACCGAGTGGCGCCGTTATGAATCACCCTGTGCCGGCGCCCTGGTGTTGTCACTGCGGGACCTCATTCCAGGTGCTGGTTGGGGTGTGGTGGACTCATTGGGACGACCGAAGTCCGCCATGTACGCCCTGTCCCGAGTGCTCGCCCCGGTGTGCGTGAGCGTCACTGACGAGGGCCTCGAAGGGCTGGCCATCCATGTGTTCAACGATCCGCCGGACACCCTGGCTGGCGAGTTGACCGCAACAGTGGTCGATCGCCGCGGCCGGGTTCTTATCGAGGCGGCGACACAGGTGGAAGTCGCTGGGCACGGGTCGCTAACACTCGACCTTGATTCCCTGATTGGCAGCTTCCGTGACATCAACCACGCCTACCGCTTTGGCGCCCAGGTGTATGACGCGGTCTTGGTGACATTGACCACCGAGATTGCTGAGTTCTCATGCACTCACCTGCTGGCCGCACCATGGCGTGGTCAGCAGCGGGAGATGACGCTGTCGGCGACAGCCCGACAAGTATCAGCGGGTCAATGGTTGGTGCAGGTCTCCGCTGACCTGCTGGCCGAATGGGTCGCGATCGATGTTCCCGGTTTGACGGCTAGTGACTCGTGGTTCCACCTGCTCCCGGGCCAGACACGCACCATCGCGGTTTCCTCGCAGGTCGCCAATGGGCGATTTGCCGGGACGGTACGGGCACTCAACGCCTTCGGCGACACCCCCATCGTTGTTGAACAGGCCTAGGCGCGACCCGGTGGCCAACGCGTCAACCGGCCCGCGATAGCCAGCTGGCTCGGAGCCTGGGCCATTCGTCGGCCAACACGGAGTAGTAGACGGAGTCGCGCATCGTTCCGTCTGGTCTCCGAATGTGGCGTCGAAGAACACCCTCACGGTGCAGACCCAACGAGTCCAACGAGCGCTGGGCAGCGGTGTTCAGGTTGTCGGTGCGAACGCCGAGGCGGCCTAAACCGAGGTCATTGAACGCGTAGTCGTAGAGCACCACCTTGGCATCTCGATTGACCCCAGTGCCCCAGACGCTCGGTTGCAGCCACGTCCAGCCCGCCTCCGCGGACGCGTTGGCTGGCTGGTAGTCGTACAACGATGTGCTGCCGACTATCGCGCCATCACATTCAATGGCGAAGGCGATACCCCAACCGGATGCACGCCGGTCCTGCCACACCGCAATCCACTCCAACATCTCGGCGGAACCTGCCGGCTTGGCTGCGGGCATCCATCGCCACACCCGTTCATCGGCGAACGTCTTGAGCAGAGCGTCAGCCAGCGAAACCTCGAGCGCGACGAGGCGGGTGCGGCCTGTTCCCAGCGCGTCACGATCAAACGGCGTCGACGTCATCAGACGATGATGACACGCTCGCTGATCCCAGGCGTCGACGTCGCAACGAGGGCAACTCCCCCGGTCGGTCGGCCACGACCGCGCCTCGTGTCCATCGACGTGGAAGGATTCCAGCAGGCCAGTCGATCATGGTGGCTGACCAATCTAACCCAACCACTCAACACGGGAGTCGGAGGAGCGCATGGACGGCGCAACAACAGGGGTGGCTGACGGTGAGCCCCTGTTCTGCGCCGATTACGAACTCAGCGCGCCGGATCTGCCCGATGCCGACGGCAGTGCACTGTCACTGCTTGTCCGGATCCACGGTGATCCACTCGGAGACCTCGTCATCGATGCGGACACCGCCGCCCGGGGCACTCACGCGGTTACCTCGATCGCTGCGGCGACCTTCGCCGATGCTCTTACCAGCCATCTGACTCTCGATGGTCTTGCGGCCCTTCCCCTTGCCCAAGCGCTTGCAACGGAGGTGCAGTGTGCGAGGTCGCTGAGGCCCGTACCACCGTTGCCAACCGCGACCGCAGCAGTCGCGACCCTTGGCACCCACCCGCTGCTGCCAGCTTGCATCCGAGCACTGCTCGATCAGGATTACGAGGGTGCCTACAGCGTGCTGGTCGTCGATAACGACCCAACCAGCGGCGCCGCCAAGGCTGTCGTGGAGGCGATCGGCGACCCACGTGTTCGCTACCTGGCCCAACCCATCAAGGGTGTCTCAAACGCCCGCAACGCCGCGGCTCTGGCAGCCGCCACCGACCTCCTGTTGTTCACCGACGACGACGCCTTGGTCGATCGGACCTGGGTTCGCAGCATCATCGCGGTCTTCACCGAGTCGCCGGGAGTCGCGGCAGTCAACGGCCTGGTCATGGCCGGTTCGCTGGCCACTCGCGCCGAACAATGGTTCGAGCAGGCGTGCGGGTTCAACAAGGGATACCAACGATTTGTCTGGTCGCTGGCACCCACTGGCGACCCGATCTACGCGCTTGGCCCCAAAGGCGAGGCAGGCCCACTCTTCCCCTTCTCCGCAGGGCACTTCGGCTCGGGAAACTGTATGGCGATCAGACGCCAGTGCCTATTGGACATTGGCGGATTCGACCCCGCACTGACCACCGGGGAGGACTTGGATGTCTTCTGCCGGACCATCCTCGCCGGCGGAGTGCTGGTCTACGAACCGCGGGTGATCGTCCGGCACTTCCACCGGGAGACCTACGACGCACTCGTAAGACAGATGCGTGGATATGGCGTCGGGTTGTCGGCCTTCTTGGTCAAGCAGGTTATCCACACCAAGGGAGCAGCGATGCGCATCCTCAAGGTTGCTCCCGACGGTGCCCGCCTGTACTTCAAGGCCCGTCGATCCGCCGGCCAGGAACACACGGCCAAAGCCGATACGCACGTGCCCGACGACTACCCCAAAGAACTGTCCCGCACGGAGTTTCTGGGATTCGCCCGCGGTCCATGGTTCTACTTGCGGGCGCGCCATGACTTGAAAACCTCACTAAGGCACGCCCGCGATACCGGCAGCGACGACGTCCCGGTGCTCCTCGGCATCACCGACTGACGGTGACCGGCGGCCGTTCCATGCAAGATTTTCCACCTGATTCGTGACCAAGGCCACTGCGATTTCGACAAACCTACGGTTTAGTAAGTTAGTGGGACGAGCACACTAGGAGTAGGCAGTCAGTGAGGCGCTCACGAGGGCCCTCAACCGCGAGAGAAGGGCACCATCATGGGCATCGTCGATGCGACCAAGAACACCGCACTAGGAATCACCGGCCGGGCGAAGCAGGTCGTCGGAGTTGCTTTCGGCAACCGCGACCTTGAGTTCCGCGGCCAGAATGACGAGATAACCGCGAACCTGCACAAGGCGCGCGATCAGGCGAAGAACGCTGTCAGTTCCGTTCGCAAGGCCGTCAAACTCTGACGACTGAGGAACCCGCTCAGGCCCCGGACCGCTAGACGGTCACGGGGCCTTTGCCATCCGCCCACCCCGCAGGCGATCCGGCAGCGAAATCGCTAGGCTCCCGGCGTTGTCCCTGTCGGGGTGAATCGGAGGTCCAGGCCGTATGCCCGTGTACGAGCTGATCCTCCACATCCTGTTGTTCCTCGTCGGGTTGGCCCTGTTCAGTTCCACGATCTGGGCCGTCATCGCGAGCATGTTGGTGCCACGGCCAACCCACGCCCGGGTGCTGTCAATCTCGTACGAGCTCAGCAGCCGTCTCTTTCGAGCCATTGCGATTCGTCGGACCAGCTTCCGGCGTCGCGACGTGGTGTTGGCTGCCAGCGGGCCCGCGTCCATCCTCATTCAGTTGCTGGTCTTCATCATCGCTTTGCTTCTTGCGCTCGCCATGATGCTCTTTGCGGTCAGCGGCCTCGGCACCGACGATTCGCTCTACCAAGCTGGCGCCACCCTGTTGACCCTCGGCATCGTCGAGCCGGTCAACTTCGCGCAGGTCGTGTTGACGATCATCGCCGCATTCACAGGTTTGGTCGTCATTGCCATCCTGGTCGGTTACCTGCTGACCTTGGGGAACGCCTATACCCAGCGCGAGAGCGCCATCAACAAGCTGTCACTTATCGCCGGCGAGCCTGCTTGGGGACCGGAGATCATGTGTCGCTGGGCGCTGCTGTCCGATGGCGAACCACAGGAGTTCCGGTTTGACGATTGGATCGATTGGGCTAGCGACGTTCGGATGACTCAGTCAGCCAACCCAATCCTGAACCAATATCGATCCGGCAGCAGTCGCCGGAACTGGGTGATTTCCTGCCTGGCCATTCTGGACGCGGCAGCGCTCGGAATCTCGACGGTCCGTGGCGTTTCGGTCACGTCAGGGGCTATTCGATGGCTCGCCGAGGGGTCGCAGACCCTCGCGGTGCTTCGCCATCACGAGTTGCAGACCGGCGTCCTCCGGCGCACAGAAACCATTGCTCGCGATGTTCGGCCGACCCAGGATGTCTGGCCCAACGCGACTGCCAAGGAGAGGGCCGTCGTTGACGCGATAACGCGCGACAGCCAGCGATCGGGCTGGCGCTCAGCGAAAGATGAGGCCGCCATCGGCGTCGGACTCACCCGGTCCGAATGGGACCACGGCTGCGACATCATGCGCCGCGCCGGAATCGAACTGGTTGACGACTTGGACGTCGCATGGCAACAGTTCAGCGAGATGCGCCGCGTCTACGCCGGATCGGCTATCTCATTGGCTCAGTCGATCTATGCCGTGCGTGCGCCTTGGTCAGGAACTCGACTACCCGAGACACCGACTGTGTGGCCGGCGCTGGCGGTGGATTCGCTGCCTACACCAGGAACCGTAGACCCTTCCACATCCGCTGACGGATGACGGTCTGGACTGGTCGCTACCGGGGGTAGTAAGGCTCGGCCCAGCCGAGTTCGCGCACCCCGAGCCAACTGTTGATGTACTCCAAGGTCCGCAGACCAACGCGGCTGCCGCTGAATGCGCTGGTGGTCAGGAACATCCCACCGCCGGCATAGGTCGCGACGTGCCCGTACGGGTAGCCGGGAATGTCCCAGTAGACTTGGCCGCCGATTGGTGGAGTGCCGTCGCCGGGATGGGCCTTACCCGCCCGCTTGGCGGCGTACCACTGTTCGATCGCCGACCCCTGGCGTTGATGTCCCGGCAGTACGCCATACATGTCATCGGCGAATCCCAGGCACAAACCGTCATAACTCGCGCCGGATCCGAGCCACTTCATTCCCCACGAGATGGCTTGGCGCGGTGTGCGGAGGGTGCCAGTCGTTCGGACAGCGCCGGATCGATTCAGCAGCTTGTCTTGCAGCGACTCGTATGTGCGCTGCAGCTTGCGACGTTGGCCTAACGCTGCTACTCGTTTGCTCTCCTGTGCCGCAATAAGCCGAACGACATCCTGCTTGCGTGCCTGCGCTGCCGTACGGGCTTGCTCCACCGCTTGCGCGCGCTCGACAACAATCTGCGCCTTGGCCTGCTGCTGATTGGCGCGGTCTTGCGCTTCCTGTTCCTTGGCAGCGGCCGCGTCTTCGAGATTCTGCAGAGTCTCAAGCGTCGCCGCGAGCGCAGCCTTCTTCCGGTTCAGCGAATCGAACAGCGACGCATTCCCTCGCGAGATGCGATTCAGCGATTCGAGTCGATTGACGAAGTCATCTGGGCTGCTTGTGTTCAGCACAATGGCCAACTGGGAAGACTCATTGCCGGAGACGTAAGCCTGCCGTGCCACCATCGCGATCTGGCGTTTGATCGCGTCGACCTGCTCCTGTGCGATCCGCACCTGCTCCTGTTGCGCCTTCACTTTGGCTGCGGCGGCAGCGGCTTCTGCGGCGGCGGCCTGCTGGGCCTTCTGAGCGAGCGCAACGGCTTGTTTGGCGACCTCGACGGCTTGGTTGGCGGCAGCCAGCGCTTCCTGCGCTCGCTGGATCGCGCGGTTAGCGGCCGGCAGCTTGGCGCTCGCCGCGTCGAGGGCGTCGTCTGCGGCCTGCACTTGATCCGACGCCGCAGACAGTTGCCGCTTGGCCGCAGCGACGTCGTCCTGCAGCGAGCCCGGAGCGGCAAAGGATTGTGCTGCTCGAAGTCCTGCGGGAATTGCCGACGGTGTGGCAGCCAACGCCAACGGTGCGGCCAACGCGAAGGTGCATGTCACAACAATTCCGCCAACTAGTGGGCGGGCATAGCTGCGCACGTCGAGCAACGGTCGGCAGTTGGCCGAAGGTCGAGCCACGGGCACGACGCTAGCCGCGTGTTTGGCCGATAGCGACGACCTCGCCGGGCGTGTTCGATGTTGGTGTCGCCGGTACGACGGGGGCGATCCGTTTGGAATCACAGGTTGAGGGAAGGCTGGGAGCAAGTCAGCTGAAGCGGAGCCATCATGAATCGAAACCGAACCAAGACGGCCAGCACTGCCGTCGCGGCGATCGCGTTGGCTGTTGGCCTTGGTGCGACCGGCTGCGCGGCCACCGTTAGCACGAGTGATTCGGTAGTCCGGAGTTCTAGTGCGGACAGCGCAACAGGCTGGCACGGTATGACAACGACGGTGATCAACCACACGGGCCACTCCATCGACACGCTTCAGGAGACGATCTACGGACGTCAGGAAACGCAGCTCCCGAATGGCGAACAGACCACGTTCAACGGCGGTCACAACACGGTCAGCGGATGGGTCACCTACCCCGGCGGTTCCAAGGTCACGACGTTCGCGACGAACCCCGCAATCGGTCCAGTCATGGCAGCAATCCATGTCTTCCCCGAAACAGGTGCTTCGGGCTACACCTTTGACGTCCACCAAACCCGAACCTTCAAATGGGAAGGTCACACGTTCAGCGTGTACCGCTCCGGTGACACCGACAGTTCAAAGGAAATCTTCTTCACGGTCGACTCCTGATTCCGGCAGCACGCTCCCCCTGCCGCCAAATGGGACAGCTCCACAAGCATGGATCGAGAGTGTCGAGCATCAATCGAACCTTTACAACGCGAGTGGGGCGACTCGGACTTGAACCGAGGACCTGACGGATTATGAGTCCGCTGCTCTACCAACTGAGCTACCGCCCCTTGCGCTCCCGCACCCTACCTGCTGGCGCTCGGCGTCCTAACGAACCGACGTGGTGCCGCGGTTGAGCCGGGCCATCGCATCGGTCAGGCCCTCGACCGTCATCGGGTACATGTCAAAGATCCGGGCAACGTCGGCGATCGTGTTGCCCTTCCAGCGCGATTCCGGCTCTGGGTTGAGCCACACGCTTTGGCGATAGTGACGGGTCAGGATGTCCAGCCACTCCAGGCCGGTCACAGCGGACTGGTTGCGCTCGCTGAGTTGCGAACTGTGGAACAACTCGTACGGCGCCATGTAGGCGTCGCCAACCACGACCAACTTGTAGTGCGAGCCGCATTGGCGCATCAGATCGTGAACCCACACTGGTTCGGTGAACCGGTCGCTCTCGTACACCTTGCCGTAGATCAGGTTGTGGAAGTAGAACGTGCGCAGGTCCTTGAAGTGCGTGGCCTTCTTGGTCGCGCTGAACAGCGTCGACATGAGCTCGGAGTACGGGTACATCGAGCCACCAACGTCGATCATCAGGATCAGGTGGGTGTCGGGTTTGCGCGGCGGCCGCACCACGATCTCGATGTCGCCGGCGTTCTCCGCCGTCGCGTCGATTGTTCGTTCGATGTCGAGTTCGGACTCGGCACCCTCGCGGACGAATGAGCGCAGTCTCTTCAGCGCCACCTCGAACTGACGAATGTCCAGCGTCACATCGGAGCGGTACGGGCGGTAGTTGCGCGCATCGGCAACATGCAGCGCCGACCGCCCGCCTCCGGAGCTGCCCGTGCTCAGGCCCTGCTGGGACTTGCCCGCCTGGCCGAACTTGGACGTTCCACCGGTGCCGATCCAGTAGTTGCCGCCATCGTGGCGTTCGGTCTGTTCCTTCATCCGCTCGGCAAACTCGCGGAGCAGCTCGTCGATCACAGCGGTGTCAGGCAGTTCGGTCGGTGCGTCTTGGGAATCACGCTCGGCGGCGGCCTGCGCGGCCTCGTCCAACCAACTGCGCAGCTCCTCGGACAATTGTGGCAACGCGCCATCGGCATCGCCGAACTCCGCGATGAATGCCTGATCGAAGGCGTCGAGGTGACCTTCGTGATGAACGAGCACCGAACGCGCTGTGTAGTAGAAGCCGTTGAGCGAATCGTCGTGCAGCCCGGCCGACATGGCTTGGGCCAAAGTCAGTGCATCGCCGGCGCCCACGGGCACGCCGAGGCCCCGCAGCCGATAGACAAAATCGATAAACATCGGGCGCAGTCAGCGGAAGCGTGGACGGATGCGACCGGAGACGTGATCGTTGAAGACCTCCAGGTCCTGCTCCTTCTTGAGCAACGTCCCGAGGTAGGGGGTGTCCGGCGACAGCGACACCGAGTCCTGGCCACGACTGAGCAACACGGCGATCCAGTCGACCAATTCGCTGGTGCTCGGCCGCTTACGCAGGCGATCAAGGTCGCGGATTGAGTAGAAGGCGTCGAGCGCTTGATCGAGCAGTTGCTGGTTGAGCCCCGGCTGGTGAACTTCCACGATTCGTGCCATCAGTTCGCGATCTGGGAAGTCGATGAAGTGGAAGACACACCGCCGCAGGAACGCATCTGGCAGTTCCTTCTCCGCATTGCTGGTGATGATGACGATGGGGCGTTGCTTGGCGACGATCTCGTCGCCGGTCTCCATCACCGTGAAGCGCATCCGGTCAAGCTCGTGCAGCAAATCGTTGGGGAACTCGATATCGGCCTTGTCGATCTCGTCAATCAGTAGCACCACGCGTTTGTCGGACTGAAACGCCCGACCGACCGCGCCCATATGGATGTACTCGCGGATGTCTCGGACGTCGTGGTCACCGAAGCGGCTGTCGTAGAGGCGTTGCACCGTGTCGTAGTGGTACAGGCCATCCTGAGCACGGGTCGTGCTCTTGACGTTCCAGCTGATGAGCTCCAGGCCCTCAGCTTCGGCGACTGCCTCGGCGAGGAGCGTCTTGCCCGTGCCAGGCTCCCCTCGGACCAGCAGTGGCTTCTCCAACACCAACGCACATCGAACAGCGGCCTCGAGCGCTGGATTGGTGAGGTACGAGGTTGTGCCGCTGAAGTCCTGCAAATCCGCCTGCCGCGCATCGGTGCTCATGCCGCGATCGTATGGCAGCCCCTTGCGAAAGTTACCCAGTGGTATGGCTGCAAAACCTGCCGGGAAACAGCCATACCACCGGGTAACTTCGGCAGGGAGGTGGCTGGGGGGCTCCCTCGACTGGACTCGAACCAGTAACCGTCCGATTAACAGTCGGATGCTCTGCCAATTGAGCTACGAGGGAATAACGCTGGCATCCGTCACGAGGACATCGCCGCGGGCGAGACTACCAGCCGGGTTTGAAACCGGTCCCACACGACCACCGTGTGACCGGAACCCAACAACGGCCCGGCTAGATCCCAGCTGAGTCTCGGATGATGGCAAGTTCCTCTGCGGCGCGCTCGCGTAACTGCTCGTCAGCGGGGTCCAGTCCGGCGTCGAAAACGAACTGCCAGTTGACGTCGTCGGAATCGGCTTCTCGTCGCGCGACAAGCGTGACCCCGGAACTGCCTACCAGGTCCACGTGCCGCTGCATGATGATCGTCGAGTTGACCCGTTCCCACACCAACTGCGGAACAGATCCGGGTTGGTCGAGGGTGATTCGCGTGACCGCGGTACCTCCCGATCCCGGCAGCGTGACGACCTCCAGGATCGGCTCGTCCCACGCAGCTCTTAGGACGACTTGCCACGGCACTGATGCGAGGTAGCCCGGCGCGATGAGCGAGGCGTCGGTCACCACGACGATTGTTGGTTGGCCGTCCAGACGCGCAGGACCCGTCGCCCAGCCGAGGAGTCGCTCGCCACTCGGGACAAGCGCCTTGACCTCCGACGTTGCCTTGTCGCGGGAGAAGATCCCCATCACCAGCCACCCGGCAACCGGCGCCCGATGACGACCACGAGTAGGTAACCGTCAGATTGTGCCGCCACTACTGGACCTCACCGAGTGCGCGCTCGCGCAGGTCACGGCGATACCGCTCGAGCGCGAGTAGATCGGCGAACAGCTTGTCGTAAGTCGCGGAATCCTCGGTGGGATTGGTCCGTTGCAACCGGCCCTTGATCTCGACGGTACGTCGTGTTGCATCCATCTCCAGCAGCCGCGCGATGACCGCGGCGGCGTAGACGCGAGCATTCTCGTCATCTTCGACATTGGTGTGCATGGGATCGACCGTGAGCTCGCGAACATACGCGCGCAACGCGTCGTCTTGACATTGTGCGAGCACTGCCTCGACCCACTGGTGGCCGTCGGCAACCGAACCGGGCGCTCCTGCTGCGGTGATTGCGACGTGCACGGCCGCATACACCGGCTCGGTGAAAGCTGGCGACTCAACCGCGGAGTACCAGGCGGCGCAGTGCTGGGGAATCTGCAACCCGCACTTGAGTGCCTCGCGTTCGACCGTCGATGCCGTGCCCCGGGGATTCGGAGCTGGCAGGGCCGACGAGTCGGAGCGAACATCGACCACATCCGCGCCCGCGCCAGCGCCCGCCGGGCCAGCCCCTGGAGCAGTGCCGGACCAAGCGCTGCCACGGCGGCCACGCGTGCCCGCGGAGTCCCCCGGGCCGCGACTGGTCGAGGTGCTGGCGTGGTTCTTAGTCAAGGCGCGTCGAACAGCATCGCTGACCGTGGCGTTCTCCATCCCCAGCCAGCCAGCCACTGTGCGCGCGTACTCAGGCCGCAGGGCTTGGTCGCGTATGCCACCGAGCACTGGGGCGACGGCTCGCAGCGCCGCTACCCGCCCCTCCGCCGTCTCAAGGTCGTAGTCGGCCAATGTCGCCTTGATCGCGAATTCAAACATCGGAACTCGGCGCGCGATCAACTCGCGAACGGCCTCGGGGCCCTCTTTGAGTCGCAAATCGCACGGATCCATGCCGGTTGGCTCGATCGCGACGAAGGTCTGCGCGACGAACCGCTGATCCTCGTTGAAGGCGCGCAGAGCGGCTTTGCGACCGGCAGCGTCGCCGTCGAAAGTGAAGATCACCTCGCCGCGGTACTCATCCTGATCCATCAACAGCCTGCGCAGAACCTTGATGTGATCGATGCCGAAGGCGGTTCCGCAGGTGGCGACCGCCGTCTCGACGCCGGACAGGTGCGCGGCCATCACGTCGGTGTATCCCTCGACGACGACGGCCTGCTGGCGTTTGGAGATCTCCCGCCGGGCGAGGTCTACGCCGTACAGAACCTGGGATTTGCGGTAAAGCGGTGTCTCAGGGGTGTTCAGGTACTTGGGTCCCTCGTCGTCCTCGCGCAGCCGGCGCGCACCGAAACCGACGACATCCCCGGACAGATCGCGGATCGGCCACACCAGCCGGCCGCGGAATCGGTCGTAGGCACCCCGCTTGCCCGCGACTGCCAGCCCACCGAGGATCAACTCCTGATCGGTGAAGCCCTTGCCTCGCAAGTGGTCGGTCAGACCGTTCCACCCGTTGGGAGCGAACCCGACCCCGAAGCGCGCCGCTGCCTCCCGATCGAAGTCGCGCTCGGAAAGGAAGTCACGGCCAATACGTGCGTCCGGTGTCGTCAAGAACGACTCGTAGAATTCGGCTGCGGCTCGATGCGCATCGACCAGGCGCGTGCGCTGCCCGCGTTGGCGATCCGGCGCAGCGCCGCCCTCTTCGTAATGCAGAGTCGTGCCGCTGCGGCCTGCCAGCTTTTCCACCGACTCAGCGAAGCTCAGATGGTCGATCTTTCGAACGAAGTCAATGACGTCGCCGCCCTCCTGGCAGCCGAAGCAATGCCAGAACCCCTTCGAGGGGGTGACATGGAATGAGGGTGAGCGCTCGTCGTGGAAGGGGCACAAACCCTTCAGCGATCCTCCGCCAGCTGGCTTGAGCGTGACAACTTCCCGAATCACGTCATCAATGCGGGCCCGCTCGCGCACCAGCACTACGTCGGAGTCTTTGATGCGCGGCACACCCCGATCCTAAACGGCGATTCCGACATCCTGGGTCAGGATGGCCAGATGGTTGAAAAGCTCGCCAATCCCGGCGCCGACCCCAGTGGGATCAACGTCGAGCAGGTTCGCCGGGACACCCCGACCTGCGTCGACCAGTCGTTCCTCGACAGCGCTGGGTCCGCGCTACCCACCGCCGGAGTTCTCGACACCGTCATTGCGCATCTGCGCCTGGAAGCCGAGGTCGGTGGATATGTGGCAGCGGAGTTGGCAGCTGATCGGATCGCTGCAGCGGCGACCTCCGCGGGGGCGTTGGTGGGCACAACCGCCGAGCACGTGGCGTTGCAGAACAGCGCCACCGACGGCTGGAACCGGGCGCTGAGCTCGATCCCGCTGGAGCCCGGTGACCGAATCTTGACGACGCGTTCTGAGTACGCCAGCAACGTGCTGCCCATGCTGCAGGCGATGACACGCAAGGGAGTCGACGTTGAGTTTTTGCCCGACGGGCCCGACGGCACCGCCGACCCGACCTCGCTGCACGCACTGATCGATGGTCGAGTCAAAGTACTGGCCATCACCCATGCACCGAGCCAGAACGGCCTGCTCGTGGATGCGGTCGGATTCGGAGCGGCGCTTCGTTCGTCGGGAAGCGATGCCTGGTACCTACTTGATGCCTGTCAATCTGTCGGTCAACTGCCCATCAATATGGCCGAGATCGGGTGCGACTTCCTGTCAACGACCGGCCGCAAATTCCTCCGCGCTCCCCGGGGAACGGGTTTCCTTGCGGTGTCCGATCGGGCGCTCTTCTCGCTGGAACCGAGCCCGACGGACATGCACGGCTCGACGTGGGACGGCAAGTTCGGTTATCGACTTGCCGTCGATGCCAAGCGGTACCAGTACTTCGAGACGTCGTACGCGAATGTGTTGGGCTTGGGCGCAGCGGCTGACTACGCGTTGAGCATCGGACTTGAGCCGATCCGCTACCGGGTCAACTGGCTAGCCCAGCAGTTGCGCACCAAGCTGCGAGCCACCCACGGAGTCCGAGTCCTCGACGCCGGTACGCAGCAAAGTGGCATCGTCGTTTTCGCGTGCGTCGGCAAGGACTCCACGCCCCTGGTGCGCGGTCTTCGAGACATGCGAGTGACGGTGACTGCGGTCCGAGCAGCAACCAACCCGGGCGTGTTCGCCGGGTATGAGTCAGAGGTCGTCCTGCGCGCATCGGTTCACATCTACAACGTCGAACAGGACCTCGATGCCCTCGTCGATGGGCTGACCAGGCTCGGCGGCGCTGGGTGATTAACCGCCCTAGCCACAGAATCGGTGGTGCCACTCCAGTACCGACCGGTCGGTCAGGCACGCCACCTGGTCAACCACAACGCGCAACCGCTGATCATCCGATCCAGCGGCGGCCCAACTCGGCGCGAACATCGGGTCAAGTGCCGATCCCCCGCGGTCATTGAGCGCGGTAACCAAATCGCTGATCACTTCCCGCTGCTGCTGGTAAATGGCGTCGGCGTCGCGACGCTGGAAGACGAACAGGTTCGCCAGTGCCTTCAGCACCGCGACCTCGCAGCGCTGCTCGTGCGGAACCACGAGGTCAGCGTCGTATCGATGGAGGGGCTCCTCGCCGGAGCGTGCCCGGGTGGCGGTCATTGCCGCGCGAACAAACCGACCAATGAACTCGCTGGTCATCGACTTCAGCGCAACCTGTGACGATGGTGAGCCATCGAACCCCGACGGCCAGAAGGGCAGCGCGAGAATCCGATCGAGGGCCAGCAACAACTCCTCGACGTCAGTCCACTGGGCGTACCACTCGTGTGCGAGCAGGCACACCGCTTGCCGCTCAACGGACGACTCCATGGAAGCCAATTGAATATGTCCGGCGTGAACCCCGTCCTCGACGTCGTGGACCGAATACGCGACGTCATCTGACCAATCCATCACCTGCGCCTCAAAGCACCTCGCGTCGACGGGCGCGTTGAGTCGTACCCAGTCGAAGAGGTCGATGTCCTCGGCGTAGACGTTGAACTTCCCCTCGCCATCCCGACGGGGCCACGGGTATTTGAGCACACTGTCCAACGAGGCACGGGTCAGGTTCAGGCCAACAGAATGATCCTCCGCATCAGTAACCTTCGCTTCCAAGCGGGTCAGGACTCGGAAGCTCTGGGCGTTGCCCTCGAAGCCGCCGATCGCGTGCGCCATGGCGTTCAGCGCGTCCTCGCCGTTGTGGCCGAATGGCGGGTGCCCAAGGTCGTGGGCGAGGCCAGCGAGGTCGGTCAAGTCGGGGTCAGCCCCGAGCGCAGCCCCCATCTCCCGTGAGATCTGCGCGACCTCGAGTGTGTGCGTCAACCTGGTGCGGGGGAAGTCCGCGACCCCCGCGACAACGACCTGGGTCTTCGCGGCCAACCGGCGGAGTGCTGAGGAATGCAGAACTCGGGCACGATCGCGCTCAAACGCTGTCCTGGCGGGTCGTTTGGGCGCTTCAACGACGAACCGCGCGAAGTCCTGTTCGGAGTAGTGCTGCGCCACGACGGGTCTAGCTCTGACCGACGATCGGGTCGATCTTCCACTGCTGGATGACCTCAAACCCAAGGTAGGCCATCGTCTCGCGGGCGAGATAGGAATCGGTTACCTGACTACCGTCACCACTCATTGTCGGGTTGGTGTGGGCATCGAAGCCGAGTCGATTGGCGATCGCTTTGCTCCGGGCCATGTGAGCCGGATCGGAAACGATCGTGATTGACGTCCAGCCGCGCTGTTCGGCCAGTTTGGCCACGTCGGACAGGCTCTCAATGGTGTCGGTGCCCGCTTTGACAGCGACGACCCGGTCGGGAGACACACCCTGCTCGATCAAGTACTGGCGTCCAGCGCCGGCCTCGGTAAAGCGATCACCAGATTGCTTGCCACCAACGGTGACCACCTGCGAGGCAACGTCATTGCGGTAGAGGTCCAGCGAGTGATCGAGGCGAGATTTAAGGACTGGCGAGGGCGTGCCGTCGAATTGGGCAGCACCGAGGACGACGATGGCGTCTGTGGGAGTTGCGTCGTGGACTTTTCCCGTGCTCCATACGTAGTAGGCCGACCCCAGCACCACGATGATGGGAAAAACGATCGCGGCAAAAACCATCATGCCGAAGGCGGACGGCCAGCCGGAATGTGGTGCGCGCGAACGTGGTCGGGGAGGCTCCACGATCCGAACGTGCGCGTCAGAGCGCATCATGGTCGGATTGGGCATATTCCTATTGTTACAGGTACGCGCAAGCCGTAAACCTCATACGCGCGTGATCTCCAGGATTTGCAGGTTCCTGATCCAAATATGTGACGGACGTTACTCGCAGAGCCCTCTTAGCCGCCTGACACCGATACTTCCGCCTCGCGCAATTCGCGGGCCTGCGCCCCATGCAGAAGCCGGTCATCGAGCCAGCCGTCGGGCAACGCGACCCGGCGGGCGCCGCTGGTGCGGCCACGCGGGAGCTCCGCGACGTGGGCGTTGAAGTCTTGATCGGGGTCGATCTGGGCGATCAACGAATCGAGTTCCGCGAGATCAGTGACCATACCCATCTGCGAGCGGATGGCCGAACCCACGACGAAGCCTTTGAGGTACCAACTGACATGTTTGCGGAAGTCCCGGCAACCCCGGTCCTCCCCAAACAAATCAATCAACAATTGCGCGTGCCTGCGCATGATGGTCAGCACCTGCCCAAGGCGCGGGTCGGGGCGAATTGGGCCGCCGGCGAATGCATCGGCGAGTTGCCCGAACAACCACGGTCGACCGAGGCATCCCCGGCCCACCACCACACCGGCACACCCGGTCTGGGCCACCATCGCCAGCGCGTCGTTAGCGGTCCAGATGTCGCCGTTGCCCAGTACCGGAACGCCGGTTGGGGCAAGTTCGTCCACCAACCGACTGATCGCCGACCAATCGGCTTGACCTGAGTACAGCTGCGCGGCTGTACGGGCGTGCAGCGCGACCCACGCAACGCCGGCAGCCGCCGCGATCCGACCGGCCTCCAGGTAGGTCAGATGGTCCTCATCAATTCCCATCCGCATCTTGACCGTGACCGGCGGCGGCTCAACACCGCGACGTTCGGCCTCTTGCCGGGCGGCCCCGACCGCGCCGCGTAAGATCTCGCCGAACAAGTCCAGCTTCCACGGAAGTGCCGCACCGCCACCCTTGCGGGTGACCTTGGCGACCGGGCATCCCATGTTCAAGTCAATGTGGTCGGCCCGATCCTGCGCGACCAGGATGCGCACGGCAGCAGCGACGGTGTGCGGATCCACACCGTAGAGCTGGATGCTGCGGGGCGATTCGTCCGGATCGAACGAGGCCATCTGACGGGTACGTTCGTTGTCTTCGACCAGGGCGCGAGAGGTGATCATCTCGCTGACGTACAGGCCCGCGCCGGACTCACGGCATAACCGGCGGAAGGCGCTATTGGTGATCCCCGCCATCGGCGCCAGCACCACCCGGGGTGGCGGGTCAGCAATACGGCAGGCGCTCACTGAGCCAGCCCTCGACCGCGTCGATCCCGATGCGTTGCTGCTCCATCGAGTCACGCTCGCGAATCGTCACAGCATCGTCTTCCAACGTGTCGAAGTCGACAGTGATGCAGTACGGGGTGCCGATCTCGTCCTGGCGTCGGTAGCGGCGTCCGATGGCCTGGGCATCATCGAAGTCGACGTTCCAGCGCTTGCGCAGGCTCGCAGCCAAATCTCGCGCCTTGGGCGACAGGTCGGCGTTGCGACTCAGCGGCAACACCGCCGCCTTGACAGGTGCCAGCCGCGGGTCGAATCGCAATACGGTCCGCTTGTCAACACCACCTTTGGTGTTGGGCGCCTCGTCTTCGGTGTAGGCGTCCAGCAAGAACGCCAACACGCACCGGGTCAAGCCAGCCGCGGGCTCGATCACGAAGGGCGTATAGCGCGCGTTGTTCGCTTGGTCGAAGTAGGTCAGGTCCTTGCCCGAATGCTGCGAATGGGTCTTGAGGTCAAAGTCCGTCCTGTTCGCAATCCCCTCCAGTTCGGCCCACGTCGAACCGGCGAACTCAAACTTGTACTCGATGTCCACCGTGCGCTTGGAGTAGTGCGACAGCTTCTCCTGCGGGTGGTCGAAGAACCGCATGTTCTCAGGGTTCATCCCCAGGTCGACGTACCAGTCCCACCGCGCCTTGAGCCAGTACTCGTGCCAGTCCTCATCTGAGCCAGGCTCGACAAAGAACTCCATCTCCATCTGCTCGAACTCGCGCGTCCGGAAGATGAAGTTGCCCGGGGTGATCTCGTTGCGGAAGCTTTTGCCGGTTTGCGCAATACCGAACGGTGGCTTCTTGCGGGTGGATTCGACCACCTGAGCGAAGTTGACGAAGATGCCCTGTGCGGTCTCTGGCCGCAGGTAGTGGACCGAAGCGTCGTCGGCGACGGGGCCGATGTTGGTGCGCAGCAGACCGTTGAATGGCCGAGGTTCGGTGAATTGCCCGCGGGTCCCGCAGTTACTGCACACGATCGAGCCGAGCCCGTCCTCTGGTGCGTGGCCGTGCTTCTCTTCGTAGGCCTCGATCAACTGGTCCTCACGCCAACGGCGGTGACACTTGAGGCACTCGGTCAGTGGATCAACGAACGCCTCCAGGTGACCAGATGCTTCCCACACCTGTGGGGCCAAGATCACCGAAGAGTCCAGCCCCACCACGTCGTCGCGGCCGCGCACAACGTTCTGCCACCACTGCCGACGGATGTTCTCTTTGAGTTCCACACCGAGTGGGCCGTAGTCCCAGGCCGACCGGGTTCCCCCATAGATTTCTGACGACTGAAAGACGAAGCCACGCCGCTTACACAGGTTGACGACGGAATCGACGCGGTCGGCCACAGGTTCTCCATCCAGGCGATATTGCTCACCAATGTTGTTGCTTTGCGGGGCTGCTTAATCGAGGTGCTGCGCGAGTCCGGCGCGGGGCAAGCCTAACTGCCGGGCCCGGCGGCTTCACCCAAGCGCACCGAACCGGCGTCCGTCGCCAGCGAGCTAGGGGCCTCGTGCACGCCATGTTCGTCACGCGTGTGGACTACTTCATAGGCCGAAGCTTCGTTGATCGCCCGCGACAACAGCGGCACAACCTCAACCTTCACGTCGTAGTTGCCCAGCGCGCGCCGGTAGGAGCCGACGTCTTGCCAACGGGTCGCCAATAGGACCAGACCCGGTTGATCCGTTGCCCGCCCAATTGATCCTTCGATGTATCCGGGTCGGTTGGCCAGCACCACGAGGGCCGCGCGCAGTTGGACCAGGAACGCATCCAGTTCGTTCTGGTCAACCCCGAAACGCAGCATCACCAACATGTCGGAAAGCCCTTTCTGAGGGTGGAAACAGGCGCGCATCAGTCGACACCAAAGACCGAATCGACAACGGGTCGCAGACCTACTCTTCCGCGCCGAGGCGTCATGAGCGACCATAGGGGGTATGCCTCGTACTTCAACTGGACCCGGCCGCGCGTCCTCGCCGCGGAAAAACAGCGGATCGCGGCCACTTGGTCCCCGACCGCAGCGTGTGCCAGCGGCAACCAAGAGCCCCGCACGGATCAAGTTCGAACGCATCAGCCTGCGCCCCCTGACGGTGATCCACCGACTGCCCCGGTTGATCGTTCCAATCGTCATGGGCGCACTCCTGCTCACCGGCTTGCTACTGCCGAGCAGTTGGGCCGGTTTGCTGCTGGTCGCCCTAGCAGCGATTCTCGGTTGGTTCGTCGCGCTGAGTTGGCCCGCGATTGTGCCGTCGGCGCGAGCGCTGCGCGTGGTGGTCATCATCGTCATCGCGGCAGCGGCAGTCTGGCGCCTCACCGGCCACCAGTAGACGAGAGTGAAGCGCCCGCCTTCGGGCGACTACCCCGCGACACCACGATGAACTCCCCGAATCGGCGAACCACCCGTCAGCGGACGGCCGTTGCCAACGCGATGACGGAAGTGGACGACTTTCGCAGCGCTCAACAGATCCATGACCTGCTGCGACTACGCGGCCAGGCGGTGGGACTGACGACGGTGTATCGGACCCTGCAGGCGATGTCAGCTGACGGCGATGTCGACGTCATCATCGGCGAGGACGGTGAGGCCCGCTACCGCGCATGTTCGGACGGCCATCATCACCATCTGGTCTGCCGTAGGTGCGGTACCACGGTTGAAGTGGCCGGTCCGACGGTGGAGCGCTGGGCGGTACGCGTCGCGGGTGAGCATGGCTTCATCGAGCCAAATCACACCATCGAGATCAGCGGCATCTGCCCAGCCTGTCAATCAGGCTGACACCAGCGGGCCGAATCCAGTCGGCCAGAACGCCCACCACCACCCCGCTATGGGTGGCGACCTTCCTCACCTTCGGCATGGGCAACGGATTCGAGTTGAAACGTCGTGTGACTGATCTCGAAGCAGTCGAGCAGGCAAACACCCAACCGACCCAGCACCTCCGCGCCGGCCCCATCGTCGTATGGATCGGGTTCGACTTCTACGTGCGCGGACAACGACGCCATGCCACTGGTGATGGTCCACGCGTGCAGGTCGTGCACAGCGACCACGCCCTGCACGCCGAGCATGTGTCGCCGGACCTCATCCAGGTCCAGGCCAGGCGGGGCGTTCTCCATCAGCACCCCGAGTGAGTCGCGCAACAACAACAGCGTCCGCGGCACGATGAACAGGGCGATCCCCACGGAAACCAGCGAATCGGCACGCGTCCAACCGGTGGTCAATATGATGACGCCCGCGATGATCACGCCCGCCGACCCGATCGCGTCGGCGAGCATCTCCAGGTAAGCGCCACGCAGCGTCAGGCTCTCTTTGGAACCGGAACGCAGCTTGGTCACGGCCACGGCGTTGGCAACCAGGCCGTAGGCAGCAGCGGCAATCATCACCGGCGCGTTGATTTCTGATGGGTGGAACCACCGGTCGTACGCTTCGATCAGAATGTAGATCGACAGTCCGAGCAGCAACAGTCCGTTGAATACCGTGGCCAGGATCTCCAGCCGGTAGAGGCCAAATGTTCGTCGAGGTTTGGTCGGCCGATTCGCGACGGACACGGCAATGAGCGCCAGTCCCACGCCGAACACATCGGCAAAAACATGGACTGCATCTGCCAGCAGCGCCAGCGACCCGGACACGAACGCACCGACAAGCTGGACGACCAGAATGGACAAGCCGAGCCCAAAGGCCAGAACCAAGGATCCTCGGTTGCGTTGCGCCGCGCTCGCGTGCGAGTGACCAGCTCCCATCGCTAGACCGCCGGTCCCTTCGCCCCGCCATAGCGCCGCTCACGATTGACGTATAACTGCACCGCGTACCACAGATGACGTCGGTCGAAGTCCGGCCAGAGGTGGTCGAGAAAGACCATCTCTGCGTAGGCGGCCTCCCAGAGCAGAAAATTGCTGGTGCGTTGTTCGCCGCTCGATCGGATAAACAAATCCACGTCAGGCATTTCCGGGTCGTAGAGATGGCGAGCGACCGTTCGCTCATCGATGCGATCAGGATCGAGGTCCCCCGACTTGACGCGTGCTGCGATGGCGACCACGGCGTCGGCGATCTCTGCCCGGCCGCCGTAGTTCACGCACATGGTCAATGTCATCGCGGTGTTGTTCCTGGTGCGCTGCTCGGCAACCTGGAGCTCGTTGATGACGCTGCGCCACAGTCGCTTCGGCCTACCTGCCCATTTGACTCGAACGCCGAGCGCATCGAGCTCATCGAGACGCCGGTGAACTACGTCCCGATTGAAGCCCATCAGGAATCGAACTTCCTCCGGGGAACGCTTCCAGTTCTCGGTCGAGAATGCGTAGGCAGACAACCATGGGATGCCCAACTCCAATGCGCCGTTCACGCAGTCGAGCAGCGACTGTTCGCCTGCCTCGTGGCCCTTTGTCCGCGGCAGGCCCCGTTGATTGGCCCATCGGCCATTGCCATCCATGACGATCGCCACGTGACGAGGCAGATCCGCGCGGGCAATGCCCGGTGGTTTGACGCCTTCAACGTGGGGTGTCGGCGTGCGGTACTGCTGCATCCCCATAGGTCAATAGTGTGGCAGGTACCGCGCTTGTTCAACGGTCTCAGGCGCGCTCAACATGCGGCAGGGACCGCAGGTTGCGTTCCAGGTGCCACTGCAGGTACGCGGCGGTGACCCCAGCGGCGTCGCGCCGTTGTCGGGCCGTGCTCTGCTCGGCGGCCTGCCAATCGCCAGCCAACAGGGAGCCCATGAGCTCAAGCGTTCCAGCCGACGGCATCGATGATCCGGGTACTTTGCAATCCGCGCATAGGGCACCGCCAGCGGCGGGGTGGAAGGCCCGGTGCGGCCCGAACTCCCCACACTTGGCGCACACCTCAAAAGAGGGCGCCCAACCTGCAACGGACAACGACCGCAGCAGGAACGAGTCCAGAATCAGTCCTGCCTCATGCTCGTCTGCCGCCAACGACCGCAGGCCGCCCACAAGCAATAAGAACTGCTGGACCGTGGGTTCGCCTTCCTCACTGGTAAATCGCTCTGCGGTCTCCAACATGACCTGGCCCGCGGTCCAGCGGGCGTAGTCCCCGCTCAATGTCGCTCCGTAGTTGGCCAACGACTCCACCTGGGTGACAGAGTCCAGCGTTCGCCCCTCGTAGCACTGGACGTCAACGAGAGCGAACGGTTCCAGCCGAGCACCGATTCGACTCGATGTCCGGCGAACGCCACGGGCGACAACTCGGACCCTGCCTCGCCCCTTGGTCAGCAGCGAGACGATCCGATCGGATTCTCCGAGCTTCTGCGTACGCAGGACCAGGGCGGTCTCTCGGTAGGTCGGCACCAAGCCAGTTTGCCCCTCACGCTCGCGCGAACATCACCCGGCGCGCTAGTTTGGAGTCGTGTCTGGTGATGATCTGGTCCTGGTTGCCAATCGACTACCAATTGAGGCAGTTGAGAAGCCAGATGGATCAACTACCTGGAAGACGTCACCGGGTGGCCTCGTTGCTGCCGTCGAACCGTCGTTAAAGGGCCGAGACGGTACGTGGATTGGCTGGAACGGCCACTACGCCGAGCTCGGTAAGGACAAGCTTCCGCCCATTCCCGAGTACGACGACAACCGCGACTATCGAGTCCTGGAAGTGCCGCTTAACCGTCGTGATGTGGAGTTGTACTACGACGGATTCAGCAACTCAGCGCTCTGGCCGCTGTACCACGACGCGATCGTCACGCCTAGCTATCACCGCCATCAGTTTGACGCCTACCGGCGAGTCAACATGTTGTTCGCCCAGACGGCGGCGAGGGCCGCGCAGCCGGGCGCGACGGTCTGGGTACACGACTACCAACTGCAGTTGGTCCCCGCGATGTTGCGCTCGTTGCGACCAGATTTGAAGATCGGCTTCTTCCTGCACATCCCCTTTCCCGCTCCTGATCTGTTTTTGCAATTGCCCTGGCGCCGAAGCATCGTGCTCGGCGTGCTGGGCGCGGACCTTGTGGGCTTCCAAACCACCGGCGGTGCCCGGAACTTCCTAGCAGTCACCGAACGTCTACTCGGTTGGCCGGCAAAGGGCGACGTCGTAGAGGTGCCCGGCGCGCATGGTGGCCGCCGCGAAGCAAAAGTCAGCGCTTTCGCCATCTCCGTGGACGTGGGTCGCATCGACGAGATCGCCCGCGACGAGGCGACCGCGGCCCGGGTCAAGCAGATCCGGGAGGACTTGGGTAACCCGAAGACGATGCTGCTGGGGGTTGACCGCCTCGACTACACGAAGGGCATCGACGTTCGGCTGAATGCCTACACCGAACTCCTGCGGGAGAACCGCCTCAACCCGGATGAGACGGTCCTGGTTCAAGTTGCGACACCGAGTCGCGAGAACGTCGATGAATACCAGCGGATCCGCGACGACGTCGAATTGATCGTGGGCCATACGAATGGCGAACTCGGCCAGATCGGCGCGCCAGCGATCCACTATGTGCGCAACTCGCTACCACTAGCGGAGTTGGTGGCGCTGTATCAGGCCGCCGACATCATGCTCGTCACGCCGCTGCGCGACGGCATGAATCTGGTCTGCAAGGAGTACGTCACCGCGCGCGTCGACGGTGACGGCACGCTGGTACTGAGCGAGTTCACCGGCGCGGCTCGGGAACTTCCCCAGGCGTGGTTGGTCAACCCCTATGACGCCGACGGCGTGAAAGAGGCCGTCGTCGCAGCAGCCTCGGCGACCCCGGAAGAGCGTCAGCGGCGAATGCGGGCGATGCGTCGGCACGTTCAGGAGCACGACGTCCAGCGCTGGGCGCAGGACTTCCTCGGGACCCTGGCCCACACCGACCATGTGCATGCTGCGCAATTCCCCGATGGAACCGGTGAGGCGGAACCCTCCGAATGAGTTCGACAATCGACCCGGGACCCACCAGCGAGCCCGAACGTCATGTCGGCGCGGCCGCTGCCTACACCGTCGGCATACCCGAGGACGAGCTCTCCGGAGTCGACACCTCGCAGATCGCCCCCGGCCTGCGTCTGGCACTACGCGACATCGCCCGAACAGGTCAATTGCTCATCGGCTGTGACTACGACGGCACGCTGTCCCCCATTGTCAATGACCCGAACCAGGCCAGGCCGCTGCCGGAGGCGGTCAATGTCCTGCGCCACTTAGCGGGCTTGCCCGCAACGACCGTGGTGGTCGTGTCCGGTCGGGCGCTGCGAGACCTCGCCGCGATGTCTCGACTCCCGGCCGAGATTCAGTTGGTCGGAAGTCACGGAGCCGAGTTCGACCTTGGTGCTATCCACGGTGCTGGCGACGACGCCGACGAGCGGCTCGCTCGCGTGACCGAACGATGTGTCGCGATCACCGAAAACGTCAAGGGCGTCCAACTCGAACTCAAACCGGCTGCAGTTGCCGTTCACGTGCGCCGTGCCGCCGACGACGCGGGCGAGGCTGTCATCGCCGCTTTGCATGAGCACTTCGACAACGATCCAGAGGCTTTTCTCAAGGCCGGCAAGAAGGTTCTGGAGATCTCAATCGTCGACGCGGACAAGGGCAGCGCGCTGCGGGACCTGCGCGAGATCAACGACTCCACCGCTGCCCTGTTCATTGGCGACGACGTGACCGATGAGCACGTGTTCGAGACCCTCACAGACGGCGACATGGGTATCAAAGTCGGTGAGGGCGCGACTGCGGCTGGCTACCGCATCGATGGTCCCCAGGACGTCATCGAGGCCTTGGCCGTCCTCGGCGAAGAACGCGAAGCCTGGCTCGCTGGGGCAAGCGCCGTCCCAATCGAGGACCACGCGCTGCTCGGCGACGGAATCGACATCGCACTGCTGACCCCCGACGGCAGCATCAATTGGTTGTGCCATCCCGGACCGGACGCGCCAGCCATCTTTGCTGGGTTGCTGGGCGATCCGGAGGCTGGTCATCTGACAATCAAACCCGTCCGTTCCGGTCGGCCATTGAGTCAGAACTATGTCAACAAGACCATGACGGTGGCGACAAAGTGGGCTGGGGTCACAGTCACCGACTACTTGGACTATTCGTCTCGCCGAACTGCCGGGCAAGAATCGCAACTTCGACTCGTCCGATCCATCACCGGGACGGCGCCGGTGTGGATCTCCTTCGCCCCACGCCCACAGTTCGGTGCGGTGCCGGTGAGCCTGGAGGCGACCAACAATGGCATCCGGGTGATGGGCACCTCCGATCCGCTCGTCCTCTTCGCTCCCGGGCTGGACTGGGAAATCAGCCACGTCGGGCCGCACCCCACCGCATCGGCGATCATCGATCCCGCTGGCGGTACCTACGTCGTCGAGTTGCGATCGGGTACCAACGATCTTGAACCACATCCAGTGCCTGAGTCCGATCGCCGCGAGTTCAACCACGACCGCTGGCAGGCATTCGTTGGCTCGCTGGAACTGCCTGAGCACCACCGCGCGAGCGTTGTGCGCTCGGCCCTAACCCTCAAAGCCCTGTGTTACGAGCCGACTGGCGCGGCGTTGGCCGCAGCAACGACGAGCCTGCCCGAATGGATTGGCGGGATTCGGAACTGGGACTACCGCTACTGCTGGCTGCGCGACGCTGCCATGACCGTGGGCGCGCTTAGCCAACTTGGCAGCACCAAGGAAGCCGATGCGTTCATGGATTGGCTTTCCCAGATTTTGGACGTCGCGACCGCCCCGGATCGGGTCCACCCGCTCTACACGCTGGAAGGAACCATCCTGGGCCCGGAGGCGGTGGTCGATACGCTGCCGGGATACGCGGGCAGTCGCCCAGTGCGGATCGGTAACGCAGCCCAAGGCCAAGTTCAACTCGACGTGTTTGGGCCCATCTGCGCGATGGTCGCAGAGACCGCAGCGGCTCGCGGATTCGTGACTGGCCGAGACCTCGAGACCGTCAACGCCTGCGTCGAAGCTGTCGCTCGACGGTGGCGCGAACCGGACCACGGCATCTGGGAGATCCGCGATGCTCCCCGTGAACACGTCCACTCCAGAGTCATGTGCTGGATGGCCGTGGACCAAGCAATCCAGGTGATTGCCATGGCTCGGGCAGAGCGCTCCGATTGGGTGGCACTGCGCGAACTCATCCGCCAGGACATCCTGACCAATGGCTGGGACTCCGAACTCAATACATTCATCTCCGCCTACGGCCGAACGGACGTCGATGCCGGCGTGCTGGCGGTCATCACCTCCGGCATGATCGAAGGCAGCGACCCGCGCGCGATCGGCACAATCCGAGCCGTCGAGGCTTCCCTGCGTGACGGGCCAACGGTCTATCGGTACCGACATGACGACGGACTGCCCGGAACCGAGGGCGGCATGAACATCTGCACCAGCTGGCTGGTCGAGGCTTACTCAATGGCGGGCCTGTGGGACGAGGCCCACAACCTGTTCGCCCAGTACCTCAACTGTGCCGGCACCACTGGGCTGCTGCCGGAGATGTACAACCCCGGCACTGACAGGGGTCTGGGCAACCACCCGCAGGCGTACTCCCATCTGGGTTTGATTCGCTGCGCGATGCTGCTGGAAAACAGCGCCGACACGCCGCTCTAGCACGCCCTCAGCCGATAGCCGCCTGCGGCAAACTCGGGTCATGTCCGAGACCTCCAGCCCCGTCGCGACCGTCGTCGAATCCACCGATGTGGCTGATCCGGAGGCCGACTCGGACTCGTCGGACGGGCCTAGCGACCCCTCGACCAGCTCCGACGGTGGCGACGGGGGCCCTTCCACTGATGCAAGCGTGGACCCCGCGAACGGCAAGCGCTGGTCGATCACCATGGATCCACGCTGGATTCGCCGTTCCGCGATCACCGTGCTCCTGCTGGTCGTGGTCGTCTGGATCGGCGATTGGGCCTTCAGCAGACTCGGCAACTTCATCTTCCTCCTGCTGTTGGCATGGCTCTTTGGGATCGCGATGGATCCGATTGTCAGCTATCTGGAGCGGCGTGGGATCGGCCGACGGCTGGGCACGCTGCTCACGTTGATCCTGTTCGCTGGCTTTGCCGTTGGATTCCTGCTGGCATTCGGAAGCCTGCTGGTGAGCCAGCTGACTCAGCTCATCACCGCCGTGCCATCGTCGTTGGTCGACATCGTCGACTGGGTAAATCGAACGTTCGACACCACCTTCGATGCGACCGAGATTCAGCAGCAACTCAACGTCTCCCCAACCCAGGTCGCCAATATCGCAGCGAACCTGGCGGGCGGCGCTTTTGGGATCCTGTCGAGTCTTGTCGGCTTCATCTTCCAGTTCTTCACGCTGCTGCTGTTCGGCTACTACTTCGCCGCCGAGGGGCCCAAAATCCGTGACACCGTGGCGTCCTGGCTGCCACAGCGTCGCCAGTTGGTGTTCAACCAAGTGTGGGAGATCGCCATTCGCAAGACCGGCGGATTCGTCGTCTCCCGACTCCTCCTGGCGATTCTGCTGTCGGTCGTCAGTTCGGCCTTCTTCTACTTGATTGACATCCCCTACTGGCTGCCAATGGGAATCTGGACCGGCGTCATCAGTCAGTTCATTCCCACCCTCGGCACCTATCTTGGTTTGCTCCTGCCCTGCTTGGTCGCGGTCTTCAACGATCCGTGGGATGTTGTCTGGATCGTCATCTTTGGCACTGTGTATCAACAGTTGGAGAACTACTACCTGGCCCCCAAGATCAGCGCCAAGACAATGGACATTCACCCAGCCGTCGCATTCGCCTCCGTCATCGTTGGCGCAGCGCTGTTCGGACCCATCGGTGCGCTTATCGGCATTCCGATCGCCGCGATGCTGCTGGCCATCGTGGAGACCTATGGCAGACGCTACGAACTGCTCGAACACCACGCCATCGAGAAAAAGGTGCGCAAGCGGGAAGATAACTCCCCGCCAGCCTCCGGTGCGGCTGACGCGGCCTCGCCAGCAACCAGAGACTGACCCAAACCGTGGTCTAAAACCCCAACCGCCGTAGCTGCTTGGGGTCACGTTGCCATTCCTTGGCGACGCGAACGTGGATGTCCAGGTAGACCGGCACCCCAACAAGGCGTTCGATGTTCTTGCGCGACTGCATGCCGATCGCTTTCAACCGCGAACCACGTCGGCCAATGACAATCGGTTTCTGGCTTTCTCGCTCTACGTGAATGGTGGCGTGGATATCCATCAGCGGTTTGTCCGGCGAGCGACCCTCGCGCATCGCCATCTCGTCGATGGTGACCGCGATGGAGTGTGGCAATTCTTCAACCACACCCGCGAGCGATGCCTCCCGAATGAGTTCGGCGATCATCGATTCCTCCGACTCATCGGTCACTTCGTCTCCGGGGTAGAGCCTCGGTCCCAGCGGCAGAACGGACACCAGCAGTTCGGTCAACTCATCTACGTTGCTGCCGCTGACCGCCGATACCGGCACGAAGTGAGCGATCTCAAGACCCTCCGCGACGCACATCTGCTGCACGGTCGCGAGCCGCTCGGCGGTCTGTGCCGGCGTCGCGATGTCGGTCTTGGTGATCACAGCAAATACCGGTTTGCGGGTGGCCGACGCGAGTTCCCGGGCGAGATTGCGATCACCGGGTCCGGTCTTCTCATCCGCGGCAACACAGAAACCGACTGCGTCGACATCTACCCAGGTCGTGCGGACCAAGTCATTCAGGCGTTCTCCGAGCAGGGTCCGTGGTTTGTGCAGGCCGGGAGTGTCGACCAAGATCAGTTGACCATCCGGCCGAGTGACAACGCCGCGCACCGTTCGCCGGGTTGTCTGGGGGCGGTCCGAGGTGATCGCGATCTTCGTCCCCACCATCCGATTGATGAGGGTGGACTTGCCAGCATTAGGACGACCTACCAGGCAGGCAAAGCCGCTGCGGTAGCTGCCGGCGCCCGCCCCGGACTCCACGCTCACGCGCCGGACCCTGATGACACGGACGCGATGACCTCACCGCGTAGATCGCAGAGCAGCACTGGCACGTCATCGCCTGCTAGGTCTCGGATGGCAGCAAGGTCGAGCGCGTCAACCGCAGTGGCGCCGGTGACGACGACGGCGCTTTCGCAGCCAGCCGCACCCGCCGACGCCGCGGTCGCTACGGACAATTGCAAGGCCGTGAGCTTCACGCTCGGCAGGTCAACGGTGGCAGCCGAGTAGGACCGCCCGGTGTCATCGCGAACGGCTGCCCCTTCGGGCGATCCGGCCCTGGCCCGTGCGCCCCGTGCGAGCGCGATCAGTTTGTTGTCTTCCTCGCTGATTTCACGAACGACGCTCATGCGCTCTCCGCGTTTGACGTGGCGTCAGCAGAGTCACTCGCTACTTCATCAGATGTGGAATACGGCGACGTGGCCTGTGGTGTCGCGGGGGTTGATGTCACCAATACTGTCCCGATTTGGTTGCGTCGACCTGCGGCCGACTCTGCGATCAAGTGGTAACCCTCAACGTCAATCTGGGATCCCGGAATCGGAACGAAGCCCAACCGCCTTGCGAGTAAGCCTCCGACGGTCTCGACGCCCTCGACATCTTCGGAGATGTCGAGTTCCAAGAGCTCGGCCAAGTCATCGAGTTGCATCCGCGAACTCACGCGCCAGGCACCGTCTGGCAGCTCCTCCGACTCCGGGGTCTCGGCGACGTCGTACTCATCGGTGATCTCCCCCACGATCTCCTCCACGATGTCTTCGATCGTCACCAAGCCAGCGGTGCCGCCGTACTCGTCGACCACAATTGCGACGTGAACTCGGTCGGCCTGCATCTCACGTAACAGCTCATCGGCGGGTTTGGAATCCGGCACGAACGCCACCGATCGCATGATCTTGCTGACTTTCTCTGATCGCTCCGAACTGTGATGCTCGAACGACCGGCGGGCCAAGTCCTTGATGTAGACGATGCCAACGATGTCATCGACGCTGTCCCCGATGACGGGGATGCGGCTGAACCCGGAACGCAGTGCCAAGGACAGCGCCTGTCGCAGGCTCTTGTCGCGTTCGATCCAGACCATCTCGGTGCGGGGCACCATGACCTCACGAGCAATCGTGTCGCCCAACTCAAACACCGAGTGGATCATCTGACGTTCGTCCGCTTCAATCACATCGTCGGCCTCCGCCAGGTCGACCATCTCGCGCAGTTCGGCTTGGGTGGCGAATGGACCTTCCCGGTATCCCTTCCCAGGGGTGATGGCATTGCCGATGGTGATGAGCACCTTGGCCAATAGCCCGCTCACGGAAGACAAGATGCGCGCGAGGCGCGCGCCGCGCAACGCGAACCCGACTGGATGCTGCTGGCCGAGCGTTCGAGCCGCGACTCCCAACACAACAAAGCCGATCAGCCACATGCAGACGCCAGCCACGGCAATCGCGCGCCATTTGTTCTGTGGAAACTCCTGCAGCACCTCGACGGCGACGAAGACAACCGCGAAGGTCTGCGTTGCCATCCGCAGCATGAGAATGACGTTGATGTACCGAGCGCGGTCATTGATCACGACCAGGAGTCGGTCGCTACCGCGAACCCCATTGCTGACCATGTCCAGCACACGGGACTTGGAGACCCGGGTCATCGCCTGCTCGATAGCCACCAGGAACATGCTGATCACGACCAGGACGGCCGCCACGACCAGCAGTTCGCCGTCACCCTTCACGATGGGCCGCCAGCCGCTTGGGCGGAAGTCGATCGATTCCATTCAGCGACGAGTTGGCCCTGCAATCCGAACATCAGCCGCTCTTCTGCCGGTTCGGCATGGTCGTAGCCCAGCAGATGCAGAATCCCATGGGTAAGCAACACCCCGAGTTCATCGCGCTCGGAATGGCGAGCCACCTCGGCCTGCCTGGCGGCAACGGACGGGCAGATAACCACATCGCCAAGCAGTCCGGCGTCGGGCTCATCGGCGGACTTGTCGTCGCGTCCGGGCCGCAGCTCATCCATCGGGAAAGACAACACGTCGGTCGGACCCGGTTCGTCCATCCACCGCTCATGCAGAGAGGTCATCGTGGCCTCATCGACCAGGACGAGTGAGAGTTCAGCGTCTGGGTGCAATCGCAGCCGCGCCAGGACGAACCGCGCCTGCGCGACGAGGGAGTCCTCGTCGCAGTCCTGTCCGGACTCGTTCGCGATGTCGATACTCATGACTGGCTGTGCCGATCCTCGTCGTATTGTCCATAGGCGTCGACGATGCGGCCGACCAATGGATGACGCACTACGTCTCGGCTGGTCAACTCGCAGAACTCAACGTCGGGCACACCCTTGAGGATGTCGCGAACGACCCTCAGTCCGCTACGTGTGCTGCCCGGAAGGTCTACTTGGGTAACGTCACCGGTCACCACGATCGTCGACCCAAATCCCAACCGCGTGAGGAACATCTTCATCTGCTCCGGCGTAGTGTTCTGCGCCTCGTCGAGGATCACGAATGCGTCATTGAGTGTCCGTCCACGCATATACGCCAGCGGAGCGACCTCGATGGTGCCGCTGGTCATGAGTCGGGGGATGGAATCGGGGTCGATCATGTCGTGCAACGCGTCGTACAACGGTCGCAGATAGGGGTCGATCTTCTCGCTCAGAGTCCCGGGTAGGAATCCGAGCCGCTCCCCCGCCTCCACTGCCGGGCGAGTCAGGATGATCCGGTTGACTGCCTTGGACTGCAGCGCTTGGACCGCTTTTGCCACGGCCAGGTAGGTCTTGCCGGTGCCTGCTGGGCCGATACCGAACACGACCGTGTGCTTGTCAATCGCGTCCACATAGTGCTTCTGGTTGAGGGTCTTTGGTCGAATCGAACGGCCACGATTACTCAGGATTCCGGCGGTCAGGAGCTGTGACGGGGACACGTCGGCGTCGGACTTGAGCAGCGCGATCGATCGGTCCACAGCATCGGGCGTGACCGAGTGACCTGATCGCAACACCATCAGAAGCTCGCCGAAAAGTTGCTTGGCCAGATCCACTTCGGCGGTCGGACCCACAGCGGTGATCTCGTTGCCACGGACCTGCAACTCAATGTCCGGCAGCGCTGTCTCGATGGCCCGCAGGACCTCGTCGCCGACTCCGAGCAACGACACCATCGACTGAGATGAGGGGACCTTGATGGTGGTTTTGGTGTCAGTGGTCGTCATACGCACGCAATCTCGGTCGGTTCGTCATCCTGGTGGCCAGGTTAGTTGTCGGCCCCCGAGCAGGTGGGCATGCACGTGGTCTACCGTCTGCCCACCGTGTGAACCGGTGTTGAATACCACGCGATAACCGTCAGCTAGACCCTCCGCTCGGGCCACTTTGCCTACCGCCGCCAGCAGTGCCCCGGCCAGTTCGGGCTCAGCCGTCGCTAAAGCGGCGGCGTCCGTGTAGTGGGTCCGAGGGATTGCCAACACGTGGGTGGGAGCCTGCGGGTTGAGGTCTCGGAAGACAACGACTTGGTCGTCGGAATACACGACGGTAGCGGGTATGTCCCCGCTCGCAATAGCGCAGAAAAGGCAGTCACTCACGGTCTCAGTCTGGCACGTTCGAGATGTCAGGAGGAGCCCATCTTCCCGCTGCGGCCATCACCGCGCCGAGCGCGACCGTTCCAGCCGTACTCGCGCGCATAACCGTGGGCCCCATTTGCACGAGGCGGGCTCCGGCGGCAGCGAGTTGGGCGCGTTCGGTGGCAGCGACTCCCCCTTCCGGTCCGACGACCAGCACGATTCGGTTGGCCAGGCTGAAATCAACGTCAGCGATGGTCTCCTGCGCCTGCTCATCGAGAACAAGCACCAGCACCTGACCGCTGCCCGGCACGAGCGATCCATCGCCGAGTCCCGCAGCAAGGGCGGCGGTGTCCACCGGACCGGACAGTTCCGGGAAGTGACGGCGACGCGACTGCTTGCTTGCCTCCACAATCCGTCGACGTAGTTTCGTCATGGCCTTGTTCACTTGCTCAACCCGCCACCGAGCGATGCTCTTGGCAGCTACCCAGACCACGATCCGGTCAACGCCTGCCTCGGTCATCGCCTCGACCGCACGGTCCATGCGATCACCCTTGATGAGGGCCTGGACGACTGTGACCGATGGAGAAGCTGGCTGCTCGGTCACCAGCGAGCAGACTTCGACCGTGAGGCGATCCTTGCCCTGGGTCGACAGGACAGCCCCCACTGCCACATTCCCGACCCCATCAGTGAGCCACAGCTTCTCGCCCGCGTTCAGCCTCCGAACGGAAACGGCGTGGCGGCCCTCGTCCCCGGCAAGGGTGTACGTCGACCCGACAGTGAGCTGCGCGAAGTCGGATTCGGCGATCACGAACAGGGCCGGGGTCATGCGCGCACTCGTGCGCGCTCGGCGCGCATCAGCGGAAAGCGCCGCGCAGCCGCGAGAACATCCCCGACTTACCGGCGGTCACCTGCCCGGTTGGGTTCTCCTCGCCGCGCAGACCCGCAAGTTGCTCGAGGAGTGCCTGCTGCTGGGGATCGATTTTGGTTGGTGTCTCGACGCTGATGTGAACAAAGAGGTCACCACGACCACTGGCACGCAGGTGGGTCACACCGCGGCCCTTCAACTTCACCTCGGTGCCGGACTGGGTGCCGGATCGAATGTCGATCGGCTCTGGGCCGTCGAGAGTGTCCAGCGAGATGCTGGTGCCAAGGGCGGCCGCTGTCATGGGGATGGTCACAGTGCAATGCAGGTCGTCGCCGTGCCGTTGGAAGACCTCGTCCTGTGCTTCCAGGATTTCGACATAGAGATCACCTGGTGGGCCATCGCCTTGCCCGACCTCACCCTCACCGGTTAGTTGGATCCGGGTACCTGTGTCCACCCCTGCGGGCACCTTGACCGTCAGGGTTCGGCGTGTGCGGACCCGGCCATCACCCGCGCACTCGGGGCACGGCACCGCAACCAAATCCCCGTAGCCGCCGCACTGCGGGCAAGGACGCGCCGTCATCACCTGGCCGAGGAACGACCGCTGCACGGTCTGGACCTCGCCGCGACCTTGACAGGTTGTGCAGGTCACCCGGCCGGTGCCAGGTGCAGATCCCTCGCCGTGGCACGTTGTGCAACCCACCGCCGTGTCGACGGTGATGTCCCGAACCGTTCCAAAAACTGCCTCTTGCAGGTTGATTTCCATCCGGATCAGCGCATCCTGGCCACGGCGCTTGCGTGACCGTGGCCCGCGCGCACCGCCGGCACCGCCTGCCCCTGAGAAAAAGGCGTCCATGATGTCGCCGAAGCCGAAGCCACCTGGGAATCCACCAGCCTGACCGCCGCGAGGATCTCCGCCGAGGTCATACATTTGCCGCTTCGCCGGATCGGAGAGCACCTCGTAGGCGGCGGTGACTTCCTTGAACCGCTCTTGGGTGGCCGGATCTGGGTTCACGTCGGGGTGCAGTTCGCGGGCCAACTTGCGGTACGCGCGCTTGAGTTCCTCACCGGTGGCATCGCGCTGAACGCCGAGCACTGCGTAGTAGTCCGTGGCCACTGTCTATCGATCCCGCCGTGTAGAGGTTGGTTGTCACTGTCGTTGGTTGTCACTGTCGTTGGCTCGGTGGTGCCGACGGAACTATTACTGCGTCTCGATCATGCGACCGAGGTACCGCGAAACCGCATGCACTGCTCCCATGGTGCCTGGGTAGTCCATTCGAGTTGGACCCACCACCCCCAGCCGAGCGATGTGTTGGCCAGAACTGCCATATCCCGCAGTGATGACCGAGGCACCGGCAAGACCCTCGACTGAGTTCTCATGTCCGATCGTGACGGACAATTGCTGTTCAACGTCCGCCTGTTCACCCAACAACCGCAGTAGCACCATCTGTTCCTCAAGGGCCTCCAAGACCGGCTCGAGGGTCTCGGAGAAGTCGCCGCCAGCTCGCGCCAGGTTGACTGTGCCACCGAGGACGATCCGCTCCTCGTGCCGCTCAACCACCGTTTCGAGCAGGGTGGCGATCACCGATGCCACGGCGGACCGCTCCTGATCGCTGAACTGACCTGGCAACTCGGCGACGCGCTCACCCACCTCTGTGAACTGACGGCCGATGACGGCACCGTTGAGTGCGCTTCGCAAGCGACCAACAGAGTCCTCGCCGATGCCGACGGGCACCTCGACCACCCGCTGCTCGACGCGGCCAGTGTCGGCAATTAGCACGAGCAGCAGTCGTGTCCCGCCAAGTGACACCAACTCCACGTGGCGAACTGACGACCGAGTCAGCGACGGGTACTGGACGAGTGCGACCTGTCTGGTCAATTGGGCGAGCAACCGGACCGTGCTGGCCATGACGTCATCCAGATCGATGGCCCGGTCAAGAAACAGATGAATCGCCTTGCGTTCGGCTTGACTCAGTGGCCTGACTTTCGAGAGCCGATCGACAAACAGCCGGTAGCCCTTGTCCGTTGGGATTCGGCCAGCGGATGTGTGCGGTTGAACGATGTACCCCTCGTCTTCCAGCAGGGCCATATCGTTTCGGATGGTCGCCGAACTCACACCAAGTCTGTGACGATCGACGATTGCCTTGGAACCGACCGGCTCGGACGTCGTGACGAAGTCCTCGATGATGGCGCGCAGTACTTCCAGTTTGCGCTCATCTGAGCCAGGTCTGCGCTCGTCCGTCATGCTCGTGACTCTATCTGTCGAACTAGCGCGGCTCAGCAGTCCAACCCTAGGGTGAACCATCATGACCTCAACCGCACCGCCGACCCGTAAGCGTCGCCTGTGGCTGCGGGTACTCGTCTTCGGGTTTCTGCTGTGGCTGGTCACGATCGCCGTGCTCTGGTGGACCGAGGAGACCTCGCTCATTCCCTCGGCGATATTCACCGGCAGCTTCCTGGGACCCGTCACCTTCACCCTGTGGGCAATCGAACGCGAGCAGTACTCCGGTGTTGCCCCCGGTGGCGAGGAGTCCCAACTGAGCGTGCGTTTGCTCGTCACCGCATTTGCCGGCGCTGGTCTGCTCGGCGTTGTGGTGTCAGCCCTCCTGGAGACGGTGCTCCTGGTCGACCATCCGCTTGCCTTCTACCCCGGGGTCGCCGTCATTGAAGAGACGGTCAAGATCGTGCTCGTTTGGCTGCTGGCACGGGGTTTCACCAGCTACCACCGCCGCGACGGAATGGTGCTCGGCGCCACCGTTGGCTTCGGATTCGCGGCCTTCGAATCAGCAGGGTACGCGTTCAACGCGCTGCTCAAGGCTCAGCCGAGCGCCACCGACTTCTTGCCTGTGATCGAGACGCAGCTCGTCCGCGGACTACTCACGCCGGTGGGGCACGGATTGTGGACGGCCTTGCTGGGCGGTGCACTGTTCGCTGCGGCGAGGAACGACAAGTTGCGAGTATCTGCCAGCGTCCTCGGGTGGTGGTGCGTGGTCGTCCTGCTGCACGCGGTCTGGGATGCGTCGGCTGGTTTGGCGGTCGCGCTCACATACATCACCATTGGGCAGCCCGTCTCAATTCCTGCGGTGGAGGCTGGCAGGTTGCCCGATCCGACGGCCAGTCAAGTGCACCTAGTGGCGGTGTACTCCTGGGCGCTGCTGACGGCTTGCGCACTGATCGGAATCTTGCTGGCGAACCGGATGTGGGTCAAGGGTCGGGCGCTGGTCCATGGCTTTCCGCACGGTCCCAAGTCCGGAACTTCCCTAACGTCCTGACACAACCCGTACCAATTTCCCAGCAACTGCCCAGGATGTCGGCACTAGCATGGGTTGAAACAACCCACGGAGGACGCATGTCGCAGGATCAACCGCCCAACGGTGAGCCAGCCGAAACCGGCCCATCCGACGCAACGCCGCAGGGTGACCCCGGCCAGTCCGACCAACCTGGTCGGTACGCGGATTACTTTCAGCGCGGGCAGTATCCACCAGCCGGTCAGTACCCGCCGGCAGGGCAGTACGCCCAGCCGGGTCAGTATCCGCCAGGAGGGCAGTACGCCCAGCCTTACGCGGGCCAGCCGCCATACGCGTATCCAGCACCCGCCCCTCGCCCCTTTTCGCAACAAGACGAGCGAACCTGGGCGATGATGTCGTATCTGCTCGCGATCATTGGCGGTTTCCTAGCACCGCTAATCATCCTGCTGGTCCTCAAGGAGCGGTCGGCTTTTGTCCGTGACGTCGCCAAGGAATCGTTGAACTTTCAGATAACCGTCGCCATTGCAACATTCACTGCGTTGATCGCGGCGGTAGTGGTTGCAGTGGTCGTTTCGATCGCCAGCAGTTCCGCCGCCGGGATCGTGTTCCTCATCGTGTGGTTCGCCAGCATCTTGATCGGCGTCCTTTCGTTAATCGTCAACGTCGTCGGCGCCGTCAAGGCCAACAGCGGCGACGTCTGGCGAATCCCAGGAATCCTGCGGTTCGTTAAGTAACTCGATCCCCGGCCGCCGGACTGGTCGGTCGTGGCAATAGGCAATAGTCAGCAGGCTTCAAGTGGTCGAGTGACGCAACATTCGACAAACGGGTGACCGAGGTCGTTGATACTGACGCGCCGCTACTGGCAAGATTTCCACTGCGATGGGACAAAGAGCGGTATCTTGCGGATCGTCAGCATCCAGGGATGGCAGCCGCGTGACCCGATGCCATCCCCCAAGAGAGGACCACAACATGTCTGAAAACGTCCCCCCGCCCCCGGGTGATGGTGGAACGCCGCCACCTGCTTACGGTCAAGCG